>JABMMT010000013.1 GCA_013205155.1 Betaproteobacteria bacterium
AACACGGTATCTGAGCAAAATTTTTGTGTCGCATCTTGTTCGATGCGATCAAGGCCAGCAATACCTTCAGCTCTAAAGCTGTCCTGCATCATCTTGTTATATTTGGGGTCGTTCTTTTGTTGAGCTTGAGCATGGCTATTTAATGCACCTGCTAGCAGAATAGCTCCGCCAATAGCCAAGAGTTTTTTAATATTGATAAATTTCATGATTTTGCTCTCTGATCTATTAACGCTTTAAGCCTGGGGTTTCAACAGTGCCGCCGTTACCAGTCATGGCCATGTACATGGACAACGCAATCGTGACATCTGATCCGTAAATCGGATAGGCGAGTCGTTGTTGACGGTAGCAGTCATTTAAGCGCTGCTGCATCGTCCAGAACTGTCCGCTAGATACGCGATAGGCTGGCCAATAACCCCAACCTAAGGCGGCACCTTTTTGGACGGTGATATTAGGTAAATCTTGTAAACGAATGCGCTTACCATCTTCAGCATGGCAAGATGCACATGAGAAGTCCATAGGACCACCCTGCAAGAAGAAGGCACGCTTTCCTAAATCGTACATTTCTTTTTCTTTTGGATGATTGGTGCTAACTTTAATCTTATCGCCCTTAGACAAAGTCACTACATAGGCTACGATTGCTTCCATATCCTTTTTGGGCCCTCTTTGGAAGGGGGAGTCAATCATTTCCTGTGGAATACGACCTTGCAGGAACAGCATACAAGTCATTAAGCGAGACTCAAGATCTTGAACCTTATCAGTATCTGCGAAATATCGTGGCAACTGGGCTGCGGCACCCTTCACGACTCCCGGCCCTAATCCCAAGTCGCATTTCTCTAAGGAAGCATTTTTAGGGCCAGTAGGCTTTTTCCAAAGCTCTTCACCAGCGGCCTCATATAACTCTGATGGGTTTCCATCTGCAATCATCTCGCGATACTTTGCAATATCATCCGTAGCTTTTTGGGCATTGGCAGGAGAAGAAATCGACAGCATCGCTGCCAATACTCCCGAGACTAGGCCAAAGGTTAATTTACGTTGCATTTGAGACCCTTTCAAAACTATTGAGATGGTGAAGTTCAATTAAGAAGCGGTTGCTTCATCGGTGCGCTTATCACCTTTACTATCAACCCAGCTCACAGTAATCTTGTCACCTTTGGCGCCTTTGTACTTAAAGTTCATGAATGGATCCTTCGAAACTGCAGGACCAAACTGACCATTGAAGACATCCTTACCATTTGCTTTGACGTTGATGTTACTAATAAACCATGCAGGAATGGCTTTACCAGCAGCATCTTTGCGCTGACCAGCTTCCATATCATGCTTCATCAAAATTTTTACATCCACAATTCCACCATTCTCAGCAGCTCTAACGCGCATTGGATCAGCCATGATTTCCTCTTTTAATCTATTTAATTAGTAAACAATGATTTGTAGCCGGTACCTAACCGCCACAACCACCCAAAGTCACTTTGATTTCTTTAACTGCCATGCTCCACTTGCCATCGGCTTTCACTAAGGCATATACATTGGAGGTTTGTCCCATCTTGACGCGAGTAGTTACAAACGACTCTGTACCTGCAGGAATAAAGAATTGGGCAGCTAAAGCGCTAGGGTTCTTTTCAACCAAGATTGCCATTTGCTCTGCTTTAAGCGTGGTGATAATCCCCACGGGAACTACGGCACCATTTTCTGCAATATCAGGCGCATTCAAAGTAACAGCACCAGACTTATCTGGGCTACCAGCGCCCAAGATTTTAAATACTTCATCCAAGCTTTTGCCTTCGAAAGCCGCTTTGTTCCACTCTTGAGCTTGGGCTACGCTAATAAGACCCGCAGAAGCCATCAAGCCAAAAACGGCCGAATATTTCATTAAACTGCGTCGTTGCTGATTCATAAAAACTCCTTTATTAATCTACTCTTACTATCAAATATAGTGCTATTTCTTAAAATCTTCCAAAAATCTACTGCCCAGTCAGCATCCACCGGACTAGAATAGCCGTATCCTCAGCCGATAACTGCGCTTGGGCTGGCATCGGAATAGCTCCCCAGACACCAGAACCGCCGTTTTTGACCTTTGCCATCAGTTTGTCCTGCGCTCCACTCTGGCCTTTATATTTTCCGGCAACATCAGAGATTGAAGGTCCTACTAACTTCGCATTCGGAGCATGACAGGCAGAGCAGTTCTCATTCTTAAATAATGCGGCTGCCCCCTTGGTAACAATTGCATGGGTATCTTTTGCATGGGCTAAGCCTACTCCTAATACTCCTGGGAGTTTAGCAATAGGAGGTTTAGTAGTATCAGCGCCACGATAAGGTCCATAGAGACGATTTTGGTCAACAATATTACCGTGCGCATCCCTAGCAAAATCAGGCAATGTAGAGCCAATTTGTTCAAATGCCACGCAATTATTCATGCAAGAAGATCCATTGACATCAGGCTTATCTTTCACATTCCAAAAGCCATGCTTGGTTGTCATGCCATGACGGTTTGGCATTTTTTCTTGCACTTGTGCAATATTGGTATTACTTAAAACAAAATTATCTGGAACAATATCGCCAAGGCTTAAAATAAAAGCAACTAAGGCGTACGTGTCATCTGGGTTCAATGTTCTTGGCGCATTCCATGGCATGGCACGATAAATGTAATCCCATAATGTTGAAACAGTTGGAACCTTCATTAAGGTGGTGCGCTGAGGTTGCTTCATGTCAACCAAAGAAGCTACCTTCCCTGTTTTAATGTCATCCTTCGTTGTGCCGCCCGCAATTGGGGTATAGATTTCATTGGACTCGCCAAAAATTCCGTGGCAACTAGCGCATTTGGCCTCCCAAATAGTTTGCCCTTGCTCTACAGAACCAGAACCTTTTGGTAGACCCTTAAAATCTGGACGCACATCAATGTCCCATGCAGCGACTTCTGCAGGGGTAGCATTTCTACCAAGGCCAGGAAACCTTGCGGAACCTTGAGTGCTTTGTGCGTATGCCAGATTAGCAATAAATAGAGCTAAGAACAGCAGACTCAAACGGGCAATGAATTTATCCAACTTGAACATTGCTCACCTCACCGTTTGAATCCAGTTTCCAAGACTGAATGGCATTGTTGTGATAGATCGAACGCGTGCCGCGAACTTTACGTAAAGCTTTAATGGAGGGCTGTATATAACCTGTGCCATCAATCGCTCTTGACTGCAAGATTACCGGAGATCCATCCCATACCCAGTCAATATTAAAACGGGTAATCGATTTGGTGAGGATCGGTGTTTCTAAGCGTGCAGTACGCCAGTTATTACCTCCATCAAACGATACATCGACACGCTTAATCTTGCCTCGACCAGACCAGGCCATTCCACTCACATTATAAAAACCTTTATCTAGCAACTGCTGCCCACCTGATGGAGTGGTAATCACAGACTTGCATTCCTGCACAGATGTATATTGACGATGAGAGCCATCTTTCATGAGGTCAATATAGTGAACAGCCTCATCTTTTGCAGCCCATGGCATATCACCAACTTCTAAGCGACGTAACCACTTCACCCAGCTCACCCCTTGTACGCCTGGTACTACTAGGCGTAAGGGAAAACCATTTTCTGGACGTAGCATTTCACCATTCATACCCCAGGCAACGATCGTATCCTGTAAGCAGCTCTCTAAATTAATAGTACGAGTCATCCCTGAGCCATCACCACCCTCTGCAAGTAAGTATTTCCCTTTTTTGAGATCAGCACCACACTCATCAAGCAGCACCTTAAGAGGTACGCCAGTAAATTCACAGCAAGACAACATACCATGGGTGTACTGCACTGTTGGCACTGCCACATTACCCCACTCTAAGCCAGTATTAGCGCCACACTCAATAAAATGCGTACGAGAGACTGATGGCAAACGCATTAAATCATTCATAGTAAAGACACGGGCATTTTTCACTAAGCCATTTACCATCAAACGATGCGTTTCAGGATTGAGGTTGTACCAACCTTGATGGTGTCGCTCAAAATGCAAACCATTTGGCGTAATGGTTCCAAATAAACCTTGTAGGGGCGTGAAAGCAACGGAAGAGGCGGACACGCGCGTCAATCCTGGTGATTCACGACGAATCAAATTCGCTTCATAGATAGATGGCACACCATAAGGCATGGTGGCAACATTCTTTCCAAGAGTGGTTTGCCATTCCTGTTTTTCAAGAATGGCAGGATCACCTTCTTCAGCAGCAAAGACGAATGGCGCCGCTAAGCCAGCTGTTGCTCCACCGATCGCAGAAAGAAAGCCTTTGCGCAGGAAACCACGGCGAGCCTCATCCAAACCATTCGCATTAATATCGGTAATCAAATCTTGAGAAATGAAATGCTCCGGCGCTGTAACCAATCGCGCTCTGTTGCTAGGCTTTTCTATAGCAGAAATATCCTTGGCACTCAATTCAATTTGCTTCTTAGTCATTTAACCTCTACCAAAATAAATACTTGAATACTTAAACACTTAATGCATACCTTCAGCAATCTTTGCGCAGACTGACTGGCACATATCAACCGTGGCATTGTCTGCAATCGAGTAATACACTGTGACGCCTTCTTTGCGCCGCTGCAAGATTCCGGACTTGTGCAACGCCATGAGATGACGTGATATATTGGCCTGACTAGACCCACACATCTCAACCACCTCAGAAACAGATTTTTCTCCACTACAAACGGCATACATAATCCGCAGGCGTGAAGGCTCAGATAGAACACTGAAATACTCAGCGACCTTAAAAAAGACTTTCTCCATTTGCTTAGGAGATAAAGATTTTGTAGCTTTTTGAACGCGAGATTTCACTTTTTTAGGATATCCTCAATATATGCATATATGCGTATATATTTGAACTCTCTTTAGAACTAACAGCTATAGGGGCTAACCCTATATTGCTTAGCAATACAATGGAACTCATGGATATCGATGCAATCCTCCTTTCCCTAAAGCTGGCAGCCTGGACATTAGTCCTCATCATCCCATTTGGGGTTTGGGCGGCTCACAAGCTGATTCGTTTAGATAAGAGCAAGCCTTGGATTGAGGCTGCCTTAGCACTACCTCTGGTATTACCCCCTACTGTTTTAGGTTATTACCTACTGATCGGCCTAGGTGGCAAAAGCATTTTTGGAGTACCCCTGGTTTTCTCCTTCACTGGAATCCTAATTGCCTCATTAATAGTCAACCTCCCCTTTGCTATACAACCAATCCAACGCGCCTTTGAATCTATTAACCCAGAAATTCGAGAGGCTGCTCAAGTGAGCGGTCTTAGTAATTGGCAAATCTTTCACTTAATTGAACTCCCATTAGCTTGGCGAGGCATTACTAGTGCCGCCGTATTAACTTTTGCACATACTCTTGGCGAGTTTGGTGTCATTTTGATGGTAGGCGGTGCTATACCTGGTGAAACTAAAACAGTCTCTATTGCAATCTATGACAAAGTACAAAGTTTTGATACTTCTGGCGCAGGTGCCCTGGCCTTACTCTTGCTAGGAATTTCTTTAGTTGCCATCGCAGTCTCATATGGTGTTTTTGGCAAAAGTACT
>JABMMT010000092.1 GCA_013205155.1 Betaproteobacteria bacterium
GATGCTGCTATAGGTGAGTGACCCCGTTGGGCAACGATCAAATGGAGGTTTTCTGGCATCCGGCTACAAAGTAGTTTAAAAAAATCCTGTTTCAAGTAGGGGCTAGAGTGGTGTTCTATATAAGTGTTTGCATAACACTGATAAAAAAACTCCCAGTCTTCATCAACAGCCGATTGACCAGGTATATGCCGAAAAGAAATCCCTGCTCTGCTAACCTTTTCTCGTTCCTGGCGAATATTTTTGCGGCGCTTCATCGTGAGAGTGGATAAAAACTGTTCAAAATTGACAAAGTGATGGTTGTGCCAATGAAACTGTACCGAATCTCGCAACATGAAGCCCTGATCCACCATTGCTTGGGTTTGCTCCCCTAATGGAAACAAGATATGAGCGGATGAAAGATTGTTTTGCACAAGCAATGTTTTTAGGCCGGCTATGAGCTGTTCCTGAACTTGAATCTTATTTTCTAAAGGAGCATATAAGATTCTGGAACCTTGAACTGGAGTGAATGGAATAGCACAAAGTGCTTTTGGGAAGTACTGCATTCCTTGCTGTTCATAGGCTTGGGCCCAAGACCAATCAAAGACAAATTCTCCATAAGAGTGTTGCTTTAAGTAAAGAGGCATTGCCCCAATCAGTTTTTTGGATCGATATAAGGCAAGATGCGCAATTTGCCAACCTGTATTAGCGCCAACGCAAGTCGTTTCTTCTAGGGCGCTTAAGAATTCATGCTTTAAAAATGGGCTGGCATCTGGTGAGAGCAGGGCATTCCAGTCAGCTGAAGGTACTTCAGAAAGCTTTTCAATAATTTCTAGACGGAAATGCTCATCACTCACAGTGCATTAACGTTGTATGAGTTCGATTTTGTAGCCATCAGGATCAATAACAAAAGCAATAACAGTATCCCCGCCTTGGACTGGCCCGGCTTCGCGAGTGACTTTACCGCCAGCATCCTTAATCTTTTCACAAGCAGCATAAGCATCAGGCACATTGATAGCAATATGACCATAGGCAGTACCCATGTCATAGGATTCAACCCCATGGTTATAGGTCAGTTCAATTTCTGCTTGACCATCAATATTACCCTTGCCATAGCCTACGAATGCTAAGGAGTATTTTTGCTCTGGACGCTCAGTAGTGCGCAGTAAATTCATGCCGAGTACCTTTGTGTAAAAATCAATTGAGCGAGTCAAATTAACGACTCTAAGCATAGTGTGCAAGATCATCATACGTTCAGATATAAACGGTATTGTTGAACCCTGCAGAAGCTGAAAATCCCAGTCATGGTGCTAAGTGTTGAGAGGCATTACATTGAAGCGTAGTTAGGTCCACCGCCACCTTCGGGCGTGATCCAAATAATATTCTGGCTGGGATCTTTAATGTCGCACGTTTTGCAGTGGACGCAGTTCTGCGCATTAATCTGTAAACGTGGTTTCCCATCCGTTTCTACATACTCATAAACGCCCGCAGGGCAGTAACGCTGTTCGGGGCCTGCATAGGTCTTGAGATTAAGGTTTACCGGAACTGAAGAGTCTTTCAAGGTGAGATGAATCGGTTGATTCTCAGCATGGTTTGTATTGGAAATAAAAACGGATGAGAGGCGATCAAAGGTGATCTTGCCATCTGGTTTTGGGTAATCAATAGGTTGGTGTTGTGAGGCAGGCTCTAAACATTCATGATCTGCATGTTTTAAATGGATAGTCCATGGCATGTTTCCCCCCAGTAGCTTCTGCTCAAGACCCACCATGAGCGTACCCATATAAAGTCCCTTTGACATCCAAGGCTTAAAGTTACGGGCTTGATTGAGTTCAGTATATAGCCAGCTATTTTGAAAAGCAGCAGGGTAGGCGGCTAGCACATCAGCAGAGCGGTTCTCATTCATCGCGGCTACTGCTGCTTCTGCAGCAAGCATGCCAGTTTTGATGGCGGCATGACTACCTTTAATGCGAGAGGCATTTAAAAAGCCTGCATCACATCCTATTAATGCGCCCCCAGGGAAAACTGTTTTGGGTAAGCTATTTAAGCCACCTGCTGTAAGTGCGCGTGCGCCATAGGCAATACGTTTGCCGCCTTCAAAAGTATTGCGAATTGTTGGATGTAATTTATAGCGTTGAAATTCTTCAAAGGGAGATAAGTAAGGATTTTTATAAGAAAGACCTACAACCAGACCAACTGCTACCTTGTTATCACCCAAGTGATAAAGGAATGAGCCGCCATAGGTATCGTTTTCTAGTGGCCAACCCGCAGTGTGAACTACCAATCCAGGTTTACTCTTGGACGGTTCAACCTCCCAAAGTTCTTTAATGCCAATCCCATAGCTTTGTGGATCAGCATCTTTATCTAAAGCAAAATGTGCAATCAGTTGTTTGCCTAGATGGCCGCGTGATCCTTCAGCAAAGAGAGTGTAATTAGCACGCAATTCCATGCCCAGTTGAAATTGGTCAGTTGGCTTACCTTCTTTATCGATGCCCATTGAACCAGTAATGACACCGCTGACAGCACCTTGTTCGTTATACAGAATTTCTGCTGCCGGAAAGCCAGGGAAAATTTCTACGCCTAGGCTCTCTGCTTGTTGCCCTAACCAGCGAGTGACGTTAGCTAGACTAATAATATAGTTACCCTCATTTTTAAAGCAATGTGGCAACATCCAATTAGGAACCTGAAAAGAATTGTCCGGAGTCAAGAATAAA
>JABMMT010000093.1 GCA_013205155.1 Betaproteobacteria bacterium
CGCCGTCGGCACCAGAACAAAGAATGTATATGTATTTTTGCTTTACCAGACGATCGAATTAGGACCATTTTGAATCTCGCTAATTACTTTCCTGTTTTGTTATTTATCCTAGTGGGCATAGGTGTAGGACTAGTCCCTATGTTGCTTGGCAAAATTGTGGCCCCTTCAAAGCCCAACGCCGAGAAATTATCCCCATATGAGTGTGGTTTTGAGGCATTCGAAGATGCTCGTATGAAGTTTGACGTGCGTTATTACCTGATTGCCATTCTTTTTATCTTGTTTGATCTTGAAACTGCATTCCTGTTTCCATGGGGTGTAGCGCTTCGCGATATTGGTTGGTATGGCTACGCCTCCATGGTGATCTTCCTTTTGGTATTCATTGTGGGATTTGTTTATATTTGGAAAAAGGGCGCTCTCGACTGGGAGTGATCGATATGGCGTTAGAAGGCGTTCTTAAAGAAGGATTTGTTACTACGACTGCGGATCAGTTAATTAACTGGACGCGAAGCGGTTCTTTATGGCCCATGACTTTTGGCTTGGCCTGCTGTGCTGTTGAGATGATGCATGCTGGTGCATCTCGTTATGATTTGGACCGGTTCGGCGTTGTATTCCGCCCATCACCACGTCAATCGGACTTGATGATTGTGGCTGGCACCCTATGCAATAAGATGGCCCCAGCGTTACGTAAGGTTTACGATCAAATGCCAGAACCTCGTTGGGTAATTTCAATGGGCTCTTGTGCTAATGGTGGTGGTTACTACCATAACTCTTATTCAGTTGTACGCGGTTGCGATCGCATTGTGCCAGTTGATATTTATGTTCCTGGCTGCCCTCCGACAGCAGAAGCATTGATCTATGGAATTATTCAATTGCAATCTAAGATCGCTCGCACCAGCACGATTGCACGGAAGGCTTAATCATGTCAGATCGTTTAATTCAGCTAGTCGCTAATTTAGAAAAAGTACTTGGTACCCGCGCACAATCGATTCATACCGCCTTAGGCGAAGTTACAGTAGTTGTTAATGCTGAGACTTATTTTGAGACTGCGGTGCTTTTGCGTGATGATCCTACTTTAGCGTTTGAACAGCTCATCGATTTGTGTGGTGTTGACTATCAAGAATTCCGTGATGGTAGGTGGAATGGTCAACGTTTTGCTGTTGTAAGTCACTTGCTTTCTATAGAGCACAACTGGCGTTTGCGTATGCGTGTATTCGCATCAGATGATAGCTACCCTTTGGTTTCCTCAATTACACCCGTATGGAATTGTGCCAACTGGTTTGAGCGCGAAGCATTTGATCTCTATGGCATTATTTTTGATGGTCATGAGGACTTGCGTCGTATCTTGACCGATTACGGTTTTATTGGCCATCCATTCAGAAAAGATTTCCCAATCAGTGGCCATGTAGAAATGCGCTATGACCCAGAGTTAAAGCGTGTTGTTTATCAGCCTGTCACGATCGAAGCACGCGAGATTACACCCCGTATTGTGCGCGAAGAGCAGTACGGAGGTCCGGTTTAAGTCATGGCTCAAATTAAGAACTACACCCTCAATTTTGGTCCTCAGCATCCCGCAGCTCATGGCGTATTACGTCTTGTACTTGAGCTTGATGGTGAAGTGATTCAACGCGCTGACCCACACATTGGTTTATTGCATCGCGCTACCGAAAAATTAGCTGAAACACGTACCTGGATTCAAAATGTGCCTTATATGGATCGTTTGGACTATGTATCCATGATGGCCAATGAGCATGCCTACGTATTGGCTATTGAAAAGTTATTACAGATAGACGTGCCCTTACGCGCACAATATATTCGCGTGATGTATGACGAGTTAACTCGTTTATTGAATCATTTGCTTTGGATTGGTTGTCATGGCCTTGACGTTGGTGCAATGGCTGTATTCCTCTACGCGTTCCGTGATCGTGAAGATATCTTTGATATGTATGAAGCGGTGTCAGGGGCTCGAATGCATGCCGCTTACTATCGACCTGGTGGTGTTTATCGTGATTTGCCAGATCAAATGGCTCAATTTAGTCAGTCTAAGGTACGTAGCACTTCTGCTGTAAAACGCTTAAATGAAAACCGCAGTGGTTCATTGCTTGATTTTATTGACCAATTTACGCACGGCTTTGATGCTAACGTTGACGAGTATTGCAATCTACTAACTGATAACCGTATTTGGAAGCAGCGCCTAGTCAATATTGGTATTGTGACCCCAGAGCGTGCCTTACAACTTGGTTTTACTGGCCCGATGTTGCGTGGATCTGGAATTGAATGGGATTTACGCAAGAAGCAACCATACGAAACTTACGATAAATTAAATTTTGATATTCCAGTTGGCGTCAATGGCGACTCTTATGATCGTTACTTGGTGCGCATGGAAGAAATGCGTCAGTCCAATCGCATCATCAAGCAATGTGTTGCCTGGTTGAAATCTAACTCAGGTCCTGTAATGAGTGATAACCACAAAGTTTCACCACCAAAGCGTGTGGATATGAAGACCAATATGGAAGAGTTGATTCATCACTTTAAGCTCTTTACCGAAGGGATGCATGTACCTGATGGTGAAGCGTATTCAGCGGTTGAGCATCCAAAAGGTGAGTTTGGTATTTATTTAATTTCCGATGGCGCTAACAAACCTTATCGCCTGAAAATTCGTGCACCAGGTTTTGTGCACCTATCGGCAATGGATGAAATGTCACGTGGTCATATGTTGGCTGATGCGGTCACCATTATTGGTACCCAAGATATTGTGTTCGGGGAGATTGACCGCTAATAGCGTTCTATAGATTATTTAATGTCAACAGCTCTACAACTATCCGATAAGATACTGGCAGATATTGCCCATAATGTTGCGAAATATCCCCCAGAGCACAAGCAGTCCGCTGTAATGGCTGCTTTGATTGCAATCCAAACCGAATTGGGTTGGGTTTCATCTGAGGCGATTACAACCGTTGCGCAAATTCTTGAGATGCCTACGATAGCGGTTGAGGAAGTAGCTACTTTTTATAATATGTACAACACCAAACAGATTGGTAAGTACAAATTAGTCATCTGCACAAACTTGCCTTGTCAGTTAACTCATGGTGAAACAGCTGCGAACTATTTAAAAGAGACATTGGGTATCACTTATAACGAAACTACGCCCTGTGGCACATTTACTCTGAAAGAGGGAGAGTGTATGGGTGCTTGTGGAGATTCTCCAGTGATGTTAGTAAATGACAAACGGATGTGTAGCTTTATGAGTAAAGAAAAGATCGATACTCTATTAAATCAGCTTCGTGCAGAAGGGAAGTCATCATGACCAGCTTGCACGATCGCCACATTAAACCTCTGATACTTGCTGGGTTGAATGGAAATAACTGGCGTATAAAGGATTATGAGAGTCGTGGTGGATATCAGCAATTACGTCGTCTATTAAATGACAAAGTTGCTCCCGATGCCATCATTGCGGAATTAAAGGCTTCATCACTTCGTGGCCGCGGTGGTGCCGGTTTCCCAACAGGATTGAAGTGGAGTTTTATGCCCCGCCAGTTCCCTGGACAAAAATATTTAGTTTGTAATAGTGACGAGGGTGAGCCTGGCACTTTTAAAGACCGTGACATCATGCGCTATAACCCTCACGCTTTGATCGAAGGCATGATCATTGGTGCTTACACTATGGGCATTAGCACTGGCTATAACTATATTCATGGTGAAATCTGGGAAGTGTATTCACGCTTTGAGGAGGCCTTAGAAGAGGCCCGTGCAGCTGGATATCTAGGC
>JABMMT010000094.1 GCA_013205155.1 Betaproteobacteria bacterium
CTGTAAGGGTCTTGTGTACCATATACACTTGCTGCAACACCACAAGCATAAAATCCTTCAGTGATCTTAATCAGTTCAACCATGGGTTCACGCAAATTTGATTTGGTTTCTGGATCAAATCCATTAGCTTCACACATTAAAGCACCAGCTCCAATCAAAAGGTCGCCAAAGCCGGCTCTTGCTGCAATACAACTATGACGGTGATGGGTAGCGTAGCTATAAGTTAAAACACTGGAGTGCTCCCATTCACCAGCGTAGAAAACGCGTTCCCAGGGAACAAATACCTTATCAAAAATTACTACGCCAGTAGATTGGCCATACTTACTAGAAAAGAGTGGCTTGCCATGCTCCACTTTTTCTCCTGGGCGCCCAGCTGGTCGGGCAACGATGGTAATTCCTTTGGCATCTACTGGTACTGCACAACAAATCGCAAACGCCGCATCTTCCTTACTCATGTTGCGACCTGGCATCACTAAGAACTCATGCATATAGGGTGCACCAGTGACGATGGCCTTTGTACCAGAAATCACGACCCCTTTAGCATCTTGAGATACGATATGCACATAGGTATTAGGGTTGGCTTGTTCATGTGGCCTGAGAGATCGATCACCTTTAGCATCAGTCATTGCAATGCCTAAAGCTAAATCATTTTTTTGCACATGGGCGAGATACTCAGCAAACTTAGCGCGATGATCATTACTACCGTGTGCATCATCAATCCGAGCCGATACTTGACCAAGAGCATTTAAGGCATCGTGAGCCAGATAGCGTTGAGCGCAACCCGTTTCCTGACATAGGACACGAACAGCTTCTAATTTATTTAAGAGATCACCAGAAGATTCATTGATGTGCAACATCCTCGGAACAGTTTTGCCATTTGAGTTAGCTAACATTAAAGGTGCTAAAACAGGGTCATGTACCATGTCATAAGTAACGCCTAGAGCATCTACTCCAGGCCTTAACATGGCTTCATCAACTACAGATTCAACCAAGCGTCCATCAACATAGACGACCGGCTTTAGCTTACGCAATGACTCTCGGTAGTCCTTACTAGTCATGAATTGGGAGGTACTGTTGGTCATATGAGGCCTTAATCGTTTGTTTAATGGGTGATTTATCAAATAATACACAATAATTAAACAGTGTTCAATTATTAAGACATATGTATAATTTCTCAATGGATCAAGCGATTACCTCCCCAAGAGATCTGCGTCAACAAGCTTTGGCCGATGCTAGGCGTGAGCACATTTTAAGTGCTGCTAGAGCAGTATTTATCGAGGTGGGATTAGAGGCTGTCAGCATGCGAGAAATCGCAAAGCGGGCCGGTTATACCGCTGGGGCTATTTACAGCTACTTTGCAAGCAAAGAAGAAATTTATGGTGCATTACTAGCTGAATCGCTCGAGCGTTTAAATAATTTCGTAAATCTATCTGCGGAGGATATTTCCGTTGATCAGGAGGATCAACCTGCATTTGCAGAGCTCCGTAAAAGTGCTCTAGCTTTTTACGAGTTTTATCGAGACAATCCACGCGATTTGGACTTGGGTTTTTATCTCTTCCAGGGACTTAAGCCTAGGGGATTAACAAATGAGTGGGACTCAGAGCTAAACACACGTCTTCGGGCTGCTATGCAACATCAAGAGGCAGCCTTGATCAAGTTAGGCTGCAATAAAAGAGATGTAGATACTGAATTAACAGCAATTTTTGCGCACATAGTTGGCATACTATTACTAAACCATACAGGCCGTATTCGGATGTTTGGTAAAGGTGCCGACGAATTAATCACCCACTATTTAGATAAATTAGCACTTCGCTTGCCCAATCAAAAACTATAACTTCATGATGATTAACCAAGACACTAGCGCCCTCATTCTGATTGACTATCAAACGCGTTTGATGCCCAGTATTCATGAGAGTGAAGAAGCTATTGCATCAGCGATCTTTCTTGCTAAGGTAGCGAAAGCCTTACAAATTCCCATCCTAGGAACTGAGCAAAATCCAGAGGGGTTAGGGCAAAACGATGAGCGTATTAAAGTATTTTGTGACCATACCCTGGTGAAGCATTCGTTTAATGGAGCGGCAGATGGCTTGGCGGCTGATATCAAGGGAATCAATCCATTGATCACACAACTCGTTCTGGCGGGTTGTGAAGCGCATGTCTGTTTGATGCAAACTGCCCTAGGTCTTCAGGCGCTGGGCTATGAGGTGGCAGTAGTACCTGAGGCCTGCAGTAGTAGAAAGGTGCAAGATAAGATTTTAGCTGTTGACCGCATGAGTCAGCAAAAAATTACTATGCTGGGTGCTGAAATGCTTGCCTTTGAGTGGCTTAAAACATCGGAGCACTCACAATTTAAGAATATTCTGAATTTAATAAAAAACAGATAACAGTAAAAAAATCTTCTTCCTTATTTGTACTCTTGGCTTTCTAAAGCATTTAAATTTTCTAATCTTAATTTCGCATTAATTCTTTTAAGCCAAATTGTCACTGCTGGCGGCACGAGATTGGAATAATTTTGATCATAGAGAAGTGCTTCTCTAATGGTAGAAGCGCTGATCAATTTCGGTGAACCCGTTTCGGTAGCTACTTTGTAGCCCGCCAATCGTAGGCGATTTGCTTTTTCCTGCTCCCATTCAGAAAATACCCTGAGTAAATGAATACTTTCATTTGGATCGGTTGGTACAAACTCGGACCATTTTTCTGGCGCATGGATTGGTAAAGCAACGATGGTAAATTGAGTTGGATCAACACCAGCCTCTAATAGCGCATCCTTAATCATTGCCGAGCGCTCCCAATAGCTAAATGGGTTTGCAAAAGCTGTATGACGATGATGACTGGTGATCTCTTTTTGAATTGAAGTGCGATCGTAATTAGTAATGCCAATAAATAAATGGGCTCCAAAGGTATGGGCCCATCTTAAATATGCTAAGTGTTCGTTATGAAACGGTTGAAAGCGGCCATGAGCAACAGCATATTGATATGGTTTATGTGGCTGCATTTTTATAAGGCTTTGAATGAAGTGATGCCAAGGCTCTCATAAGAATTTGGCCTACCACCCAAAAAATGAGACCGGTTTGATGCATTTAAAAGGATCGGCATAATATCTCGGCTACACAGTTGACCAAGTGATCCGCCAACAGATAATCTTTCGGAAAAATGATTTACAGAGTCAACTCGAATTCCCTCCCCCATTATAGAAAGGGGTACTGATTCACCTGAGTGGAGCATTGGACCATGGCTTGGGGTACAGTGATCTGCAGTAATCGCTATCAGAAAATCTTCCTGTAGCTTTTCCCAACTCCAAATGTCTGAAAGACCAAAATCAATAGCCTCAATGACTTGAGCCTTCACCAGTGGTGAATGACTGTGCGCAGCTTCATCGGCAGCTTTCGTATGAAGGTGAACAAAATCACAGCCATTATCAAAAGCATGCTTAGCCGCAGCTAACTTATTGATCATTTCACAGCTAGGTTCACCTTCATCAACTTCTATGTAATTCATTTGCAATAAATTGGCCATGCCTTTATACATCGGAGCCGACGCAATTAAAGAGGAGGTTAAACCGGTTTTTTGATAGAAGCTCATTAATTTTTGGTATCTACCAGGCCATTTGGTAACAGTCATATTGAGCGGTAGCTTACCCTCAAGCACCCTTTGGACATTAATGGGGTGCTTTGAGAGTACTTCATGAGTCCACCTTAAATAATGATTTAATGCTTTAGCAGTTTTCTGTGCGTCGCCATAGTTTCTGCTTGAATCAAGAGCTTCAATTTCAAGTACGGGTCTACCTGTATGCATAAATGGATCTGAATCTGTAATATCCTCACATCCGCCATGCATGATGAGTAAAGAATCAGACTTTCCAATACATTGAACTTCAAAATGTATATCGCCAGATTCAAAGTGGCTGATTGACTCGATTAATTTTTGTGCATCTAGGGCCTCTGATTCAGGCCACCATGGGGTAATCATAAGACCCTCATTTGATGGGGTCACATTACGTAAACCCAAGTGCGCAACTGAAACATTGGAAGGCGGTGTCAAGCCAAAGCCCATGCTTTCGTAAACCGCTCTGCCTGGGTAGAAATCTTTCTCATAGCCAAATAAATGAAAGTGAGCCAATTCAGATGGGGGAACCATCCCAGGGTTAATGGGGTAGACCGATGCTGATGCCCCTAATTTGGCAATCCGATCTAAATTTGGAGTTTTGGCATATTCCAGAGGAGTTAAATTTCCTAACTCCTTATAAATACGATCACCAATACCATCTAGAAGAATGAGCAGTATTTTTTTCATTACATATTAGCGTTTAATCCCAATGTTTCCGCAATAGTATTTCGTTGAGATTCATCAGTGCCGCCTGGAATGCGAAGATTTCGTGCAATTTGGAACAGTTTATTTACTACAGTATCTTTCATAATCCCTGCAGCGCCATGCAGTTGTAGTGCCTTATCGGCAACACGATAAAAGGATTCATCGTTTACGATTTTCATTAATGCAAAAAGACGTATTTGTTCTTGAGGACGATTGGTATCCCACCATGGCCCAAATTTTTCTATATCTCTTAGGCATGCTAATGAAGTTGCTCGTGCACTGTACCAGTCTGTATACATATCAGATACCATCCACTGTAGACCTTGATTACGACCTAGAGGCTTACCGGCCACTTTCCTATGTTTAAGCCTATCTAGAGTTTTATCAATCAGTAATTTTGACCAAGCGGAGCACATTCCTCCGCGACGTGTTCTAGTCCAGTTAATAGATGTTAGGGCTATTTCAAAGCCCTGCCCACGATTTCCAATCATTGCACTCTCAGGGAGTTCAAGATTTTCAAAATGTAGCTCTCCTGTTAGACCATCATCAAACATCGTACGATTAATCCGACCATGTTTAAATCCTTTCCCTAGGTACTCCTTAGATTCGAATTGAAAGTAACTGAAACTTTTTTTACCAACACCTGGATCAGTGATCGCAAGTACATTCACAATATCTGCCTCAAATGGATTGGTAATGTAGACTTTGTGCCCATTCAGAATCCATTTGTCACCTTTTTGGACAGCGTTGGTTTTCATGTCAAATAAATTAGAGCCAGCATCTGGCTCTGTGACAGCATGACAGCTTGTTTTTTGACCTAAGATTAATGGCTTCACAAATTGATCTTGTAACTCTTCTCGGACAAAAATTAATCTTGGAGTTGATCCATCAGTCCAGGATAATATGCCTGGGGCTAAATCAATACCATATGAATAAACCTTTTCTTCTATGAAGAACATTTCTGTTCTTGAGAGCCCACCGCCACCAATAGATTGAGGGAGATGGAGTGAAAATAAGCCTTCAATTCCGGATGCCTGCATAATTTCGCGTCGAGCCGCTTGTATTTCTGGATGTAATTTACCGGTCCGATCTATATATTCCAGACTATTTCTGAGTCTGTGGCGAAGTTGATGCTCTCGTGGTTCAACTTCCCTAGTATAAAAAGTCTCAATTTTTTCAATAATGGGCAGGAGGTGGCTTGGTGTTTGTTCGATCATGATTCAAATTGTGCGTTTGGGTCTTGGTTCAGTTTTGGCGAGATATTGTAGGCAGTTTTGTGACCGATATTTTTTATAGGATTACCAATTGCGAGGAAATTGGTTTCGTCATCTTTTAGTTTGATAACCATCTCCCTATCTTCAGTCAGGGGTGAGCTGATTGCTTCGCTCAAGTTCTTAATTCCTGCCACTACAATGCCGAGGGGTATTAATAAAGCTTCCCACTCATTAGAAGTTTTAGTTTTCATCATTTCATTTAACAAGGGGATCAGAAATGCTCTATGCTCTCCCCGTTTTTTCATCGTGCAGAAGCGCTCATCTGTGATCCATTCGGGCTTATTAGTAATTTCACAGAATTTATTCCAAAAATTATCGTGTGTAATAAAAAGTGTGAGCCAGCCATCTGCCGATGCGAATACCTGGGCTGGAACTATATAGGGGTGGGCAGATAATGATTGTCGTACTGGTTTTTCTTGCGCGTTTAGCCATGCGCCCGCTAGATAGTTCAGTTGAGAGAGCATGACATCATGCATAGCAATATCAACTTGACCACCTTTCCCCTCAATAATACGAGCAAGCAATCCAAGAGCACCCATAATTCCTGCTGAATTATCAACAGCAGAATAGCCAGCCTTAGTAGGGTAGCCATCTGGCTCACCAGTAAGATCCATGATTCCCACTAGCGCCTGAATAATGTAGTCATAAGCTGGACGTTCAGACTCAATGCTATCTAAGCCAAAGCCTGTCATGGCTACACAAGCTATTTTTGGGTTGATGTGTTTTAACTTATCGTATGTAAGGCCGAGGGAATTTATTGCGCCTGGTCGAAGATTAGTAATAAGTCCATCTGCTTGTGCAACTAATGCATGAAACTTTTTGCGACCTTCATCTGTTGTGAGATCTAGGATAATACTTTTTTTATTACGGTTTAGGCTAACGAAATATGCATTGTGGCCATCAATGTTATGAGGGCCAAGGGTGCGAGCGATATCGCCATCTGGAGGTTCAATTTTGATGACCTCCATTCCTAAGTCGGCAAGCAGCATGCCGCAATAAGGCCCCATCAGCATATGGCTAACTTCAATTAACTTTTTGCCATTTAGGGGGCCTGGACTGATCTGAGAATAATTGGGCATTTACTTATTTCCCTTTGTATTTAGGGGCACGTTTTTCCATAAATGCTTGACGGCCCTCAATTCGATCTTCAGTGTCTCGCAATATTCCCCAATATAGTTCTGTAATTTGCTGGGCATCGATATCACTTAAGTGCCCGGTGATTTTGGATAACTTTTTAATTGCTTGAGTTGCTAACGGACCATTTGATGAAATTTGCTGCGCAATTTTTAAAGCCTCTGGCATCAGATCCTGAGCAGTAAAGATATCTGAAATTAAGCCAATATCGAGCGCTTTCATTGCTTTAATGGATTCACCAGTCAGCGCCATCTTCATCGCATGAGCAGGAGGAACTGCCTTAAGTAGACGGTGCAGACCTAAGACTGCTGGAATCGATGCAACCTTTGCTTCAGGGAGGCCAAAGATAGCATTGTCTGATGCAATTTTTAGATCACATTGCAAGGCTATTTCTAACCCACCACCCAAGCAATAGCCATTAATTGCGGCAATTAATGGCTTATGAATATTTAAATCAGTGAGATCCATCATACGAATATAGAGGCCTTGTTCCGAAGCCTTGTCAGTTTCTCTAAAGAATGCTTCTGCGTAACTTACTGGTGAGGAGCTTCCGCCTTTGAGGTCAGCACCTGCACAAAATGAGTCATTTCCTGCGCCAGTGAGAACGATGACTTTTACTAGTTCATCATCTCTGGCATTCATTAAAGCGGTACGAAGTTCTTTTAATGTTGCAAGGTCTAATGCATTTTTCTTTTGGGGTCTATTGATAGTCAATATTGCGATTGAATTGCTGGCTTCATAAGTGATCATTTAGTTTCCTTATACACTTGGGGAGGAGAGACTTCTTCCACCGCATACATATAAAACTTGTCCAGTGAGATAAGAGGCGTCTGGATTTAAAAAGGTCATCACGGCATAGGCAACATCATCCGGAGTACCAATGCGTTTAACAGGCACAGATTCTTTTAATTTACTTTGAAGTGATGCATCAAAACTATCAAATAATGGTGTTTGTATGATTCCTGGAGCAATTGCATTAACAGTGATACCTTTGGCAGCGAATTCAATTGCAAGACTTCTAGTAAGACTGATAACTCCACCCTTTGCGGCTGAATAGTTTGACTGGCCAAAGCCACCAAGCCATGCACGTGATGAAATATTAACAATTCTGCCAAAATTGCGCGGTAGCATTTCTTTAATTGTGGCCTGACAAAATAGAAATTGGGACTTTAGGTTAACGTTAATCACATCGTCCCAATCAGCCTCAGTCATATTGAGCAATCTCTTATCTCGAATAATGCCAGCATTATTAACGAGGTAATCGATCTGGCCGCCCCAAGCAATTACTTGCTGAATGGCAGATTGCACCTCATCAATTTTGCAGACATTTCCAGATACTCCAATTACTTTGCTACCAAATCCCTTGAGTTGGTCAACAGCGGCGCTAAGTTTCGCTTGGTCATAATCAATTAATGCAACATCAATGCCATTAACTACCAATTTCTTGGCAATTCCAAAGCCAATGCCTTGCGCCGCTCCAGTAACGATGGCAACTCTTCTTGGTAGTTGAGACATATTAAATTCCTAAGATATGAACAGAGGAGGCGGCGTGATCAACACCGGCAATACCACCACCTGTGCATTGTGCAAGCGCAATTTTGGGCTTATTAACCTGGCGTTCCATAGCTCTACCTTCAAGTTGCCATGTTAGCTCTACCATTTGCGCTACTCCTGTGGCGCCGAGAGGATGACCTTTTGCCAGTAGGCCGCCACTTGGATTTACAGGAATTTTCCCGCTAAGTCCAGTCTTGCCAGAGCGTAATAATTCCGGGCCCTCTCCCGGCTTTGCAATACCCAGAGCCTCGTAATAAATCAATTCAGCGATGGTAAAGGCATCATGTAATTCGATGACATCAATATCATTTGGCCCAATACCAGCTTGTTCATAGGCTAGTCTTGCAGCCCTGGCAGTAATTTCCGCATCCAAAATATCATCAGAATATTTTTCTTGCATACCAGATTGAACAATTGACGCTAGCAATTTAACTGGCTTTCGTCCATTGTTATGTTCGGTGCTGAGGATGAGGGCTGCTGCACCATCAACCTGAGAGGGGCAGCACTGCATGAGCGTCAAAGGCTCAGCAATCATGCGAGAAGATAATACTTCTTCAATCGTAGTAGGCGTTCTTTGTTGTGCATATGGATTTAGTGAGCCATTAAATCTATTTTTGACAGCCACTTGTGCTAATAGACTAGGATCTTCATCTCTCTCATAAAGGTAGCGCGTTGCTCTCATGGCATAAATTGACGGTAATACTAATCCGGAGTTTGCGTAAATTCTGGTCTTATGGTCATTTAATTGCAACGGAATTGTGCCACCACCAAGCTGGGTTAGCTGTTCAATTCCAACCACTAAAATTGTTTTATATTGCTCGGCTATTAAGGCATGCTTCGCTAGATGAACGGCTGTAGCTCCACTAGCGCATGCATTTTCAATGTTGTATATGGGGATTCCTTGCAATTGAAGATCGCGCACAATCAGTTGACCAAGAATCATCCCCCCAAATACGTTTGCGCAATAGATTGCTTCGATATCATTTAATGTTAAATTGGCATCTTTAACTGCATTAAGAATGGCGCCTTGAGCAAGTTCAGGTGCTAAAGTATTTGGTTGCTTATCGAAGCGTGTCATAGCAACACCTTCAATGTAGATCATATTTTTATTCATGGGCTATTGACTTATTTTTTCAAAAATATGGCCAAATTCAACATCTGGTTTCATTAAATATTCATCTCCAATAGCAGGGTTTCCACTTTGGACGAGCCGTCCGAATATCCTGACTGGAAAATCTGGTAGATTTACAAAGCCAATTGCATAAGGTTGAATACCTGATTTCTTACTGGGGTAAATAACAGTGAAGCTGTATAAAGTGCCATTGGGATTTAATTCTTGATCAACGTAATCTATATCTAACGGAGAGTCTTTAGCAACTGGAGGGAAAATGATTTCCTTTGACTTTTTATGCATACTGCCCAATGGCTTGGGGGGGAAGCTTTGATTCCAGTAGCGTGGGGTTATGTCCATGTTTTTAATAGATTTTTATATAAGTAGCACTCATTCTTGAGTAGATTTGCAAATTAGTCAAGCGAGTAAAAATCATAAACTATTGAGAAATAATCAAACATAATGATTGGGAATATGAATATTTCAAATATTGATGTAATTAATATAAAACCTACACAATTAACAGAATTGTGAATAAGCAAAGAGTGATTTTTGTATCCAATGGGGGCCCGGATCGATTGGTGGGAGGTGTCGTTTCTTTGATAAAGCCCCTCGCAAAGCGATTTAAGGCGACATGGATTTCAGCAAGTAATAATGGAATGAATCAGGATGCCTATGAGGATGAAGAGGTAACAGTAAAAAAAGTAGCCCTACCTTCAGAGGTTTA
>JABMMT010000095.1 GCA_013205155.1 Betaproteobacteria bacterium
CCTGTACCGCCTCCACGAGGAATGATCGTGAGACCTAACTCAACACACGCTTTTACTAAACCAGGAATTTCAGATTCATAATCTGGCTTCAAAATGACTAAGGGGAACTCAACACGCCAATCTGTAGCATCAGTCACATGGGCAGCGCGCGACACTCCATCAAAGCAAATATTGTCCGCAGCGGTATGACGAGCTAATTCTTTTCGAGCACGCTTTCGAATGTGCTCAACTTCTTTAAACCCATTTTCAAAGTTTTCTATAGCGCGATCTGCAGCACCCAATAAAATATCTACTTGATCAGCAGACTCGCCAGCATTGCGTTTTTTCACCTCACCTAAGCGATGCCATAAAGCATCGATTAATTGTTGGCGACGTTTAGCGTTATCTAACAAGTCATCCTGTAGAAATGGATTGCGCTGAACAACCCAAATATCACCCAAGATTTCAAATAACATCCGGGCAGAACGCCCAGTTCGGCGAACCCCGCGAAGATCATTCAGAACGCGCCATGACTCCTCGCCCAATAGGCGAATGACTATTTCTTTATCTGAAAAAGAAGTGTAGTTGTAGGGAATTTCACGCAAACGGGGTAAGTCCGCTTCTGCGTCCAACAACTGGTTCAAAGCTAATGGGGCGTTCATGGCAACATATCTGATAAATAAGCATTTTAATAGAGCAAGCTTGATAGTGGCAGGAAACATCGAAAGATGTCGCCTCAAGAGATAAACCCTTGCAAATTTAAGGGCTTAGAGCTCATCCGTGTTACGCTCATTGGATGGCAACAAACTATTTAAAGAAAATTTTATCAGCTCGCGTCTATGACGTGGCTAGAGAAACTGAGCTCCAACTAGCCCCGGAACTCAGTAAGCGCTTAGGTAACCAGGTACTGCTGAAAAGAGAGGATAACCAGCCGGTTTTCTCCTTCAAACTACGCGGTGCCTACAACAAAATGGCTCATTTAAGCTCTGAGGCCCTCAAACGTGGAGTGATTGCCGCATCCGCTGGAAATCATGCCCAAGGTGTCGCTTTATCTGCTGCCAAGATGAAATGCAAAGCCGTCATTGTGATGCCAATCACCACACCGAGTCTCAAAATGAATGCGGTCAAAGCTCGGGGTGGCTCTTGGGTAGAGGTGATTTTGCATGGTGAGTCTTATAGCGATGCCTTTAAACATGCGGAACTACTAGAGAAAAAACGTGGGCTTACTTTTGTCCACCCATTTGATGATCCCGATGTCATTGCTGGTCAGGGAACGATTGCTCAAGAAATTTTTCAACAACATCAAGAACCGATCGAGGCCGTATTTGTTGCTATTGGAGGTGGCGGTCTTATTTCTGGTATTGGTGAATACGTTAAAGCAGTCAGCCCAAAAACGAAAGTGATTGGCGTTCAAGCTTCTGATTCCGATGCCATGAATCGCTCACTCAAAGCAAATAAGCGTATTGAAATGAAAGATGTAGGCTTATTTTCAGATGGCACTGCTGTAAAGTTAGTCGGCAAAGAAACTTTCCGCATCTGTAAAAAGGTGGTTGATGAAATTGTGATAGTTAATACAGACCAAATCTGCGCTGCCATTAATGATGTCTTTACTGATACGCGAAGCATTCTGGAGCCAGCTGGCGCCCTAGCCATTGCAGGCATGAAGAAGTATGTTGAAAAACATCACACTAAGCAGAAAACTCTAGTTGCAGTTGCCTGCGGTGCTAATATGAATTTTAGTCGTTTACGCTTTGTGGCTGAGCGTGCTGATGTAGGTGAATTCCGTGAAGCCATATTTGCCGTCACTATTCCTGAAGAACGCGGCTCCTTTAAACGCTTCTGTGAGTTACTTGGTAAGCGCAATGTCACTGAGTTCAATTATCGTATTGGCGATCAAAGTGAAGCACATATCTTTGTTGGGATTAGCACCCTAAAGGCTGGAGACAGTGAAGCGATTGCTAAACATTTTCGTAAGGCGAAGTTTGCAACGATTGACCTTACGCATGACGAATTAGCTAAATCCCATCTACGCCATATGGTGGGCGGACATTCAGTACTTGCTAAAGATGAATTGATTTATCGCTTTGAATTTCCAGAGCGTCCAGGCGCCCTGATGAAGTTCTTAACTAGCATGGCGCCCAACTGGAATATCAGTTTGTTTCACTATCGCAATCATGGTGCTGACTATGGCCGTATCTTGATTGGTATTCAGGTACCCAAGAATGAGCAACAGAAATTCCAGAAATTCTTAACCACTCTTGGCTATCCACACTGGGATGAAACTCATAATCCTGCTTATCGCCTATTCCTAAAATGAAATTTTTAAGATGTCGTTCACATTAACCGGAAAACTCGTTGTTGCGATTTCCTCTCGCGCTCTCTTCGATTTCGAAGAAGAAAATCGTATCTTTGAGTCTTCTGATGACAGCGCCTATATGAAATTACAGCTTGAGCGCCTTGGTGTCGCCGCTCAGACTGGAGTCGCTTTTCCTTTAGTCAAAAAACTACTTGCATTTAATGAAGAGGGTGACCAGCGTGTAGAGGTGGTGATTCTCTCGCGCAATGATCCTGTAAGTGGACTGCGGGTTTTCCGTTCCGCAGAACATCATGGCTTACGACTAGAGCGTGGTGTATTTACACGAGGTCGTCCGCCTTATCACTATCTGCGCTCCTTACATGCCAATCTCTTTTTATCAGCCAATGAAGATGATGTTAGAGCAACAATTGATGCGGGCTTTCCTGCTGCGCGTGTGTATCCAGAATCTAGTAAAACAGCTGAATCTCATCCTAATGAAATCCGTATCGCCTTCGACGGAGATGCGGTACTTTTTTCGGATGAAGCCGAGCAAGTTTTCCAGAAAAAAGGGCTTGAAGCTTTCGTTGATCATGAAAGTAAAAAGGTTGATATTCCCCTGCCCCCAGGACCATTTAAACCATTACTAGAAGCGCTTCATAGACTGCAGCGCTCAACTAGTGAGAACGGTATGCGCATTCGGACGGCCTTAGTGACTGCGCGTTCGGCACCAGCGCATGAGCGAGCGATTCGTACTTTGATGGCTTGGGGCATTGATGTGGACGAAGCGATGTTCTTGGGTGGCTTATCAAAAAGCGAATTCCTACGAGAATTCGAGCCCGACTTTTTCTTTGATGATCAAACCGGCCATTGCCAATCTGCTGCAACTGTTGCACCTACAGGCCACGTCGTCTCTGGTGTGTCTAATCAACCTAAAAACTAAGCAGCACAGACTCAGTTATTGATTCCATGGCTACATTACCACTCGGTCAAGCTACGCAATATCCAGAACAATATGATCCTGGCTTGCTATACCCAATTCCGCGCTCAGAAAACCGCCTGAAATTAGGCCTCAAAGAAGGTCAAGCCCTACCATTTGTTGGCATTGATATATGGAATGCCTTTGAATTAAGTTGGTTAAATCACAAAGGTAAACCCCAAATTGCATTGGCTGAATTTCAGATACCTGCTGACTCACCTAAGATGATTGAATCTAAATCTTTTAAGCTCTATCTAAACAGCCTGAACAACACACGCTTCGAAGATGAGAACCAATTACGTGAGCGATTGATTGCTGATTTGTCTACAGCAGCCGGTAGCAAAATCACCACTAAAATTAATCCAACCGAAGCAATTGCCAAAAAAGGGATGCAAGAGATGGGTGGGGTTTTACTGGATCGCCTTGATATTGAGATTGACCCCCATATTCCAGCCGATCCCCACTTGTTAGGTGTAAACGAAGATTTTGGACCCATCGAGCAATGTCTCGTTTCCCACTTACTCAAATCGAACTGTCCAGTAACTGGCCAACCAGACTGGGCTAGCGTTCAAATCCGTTATCAAGGACGCCCCATTCTTGAGGAAGGTTTATTGCGTTATCTGATTGGCTTTCGACAACTAGGTGAGTTTCATGAGCATTGTGTAGAAACTATTTTTAGTGACATCAAACGCTATTGCAAGCCAGATAAGTTATCTGTCTATGCGCGCTACACCAGACGCGGTGGATTAGACATCAATCCCTTCCGCACGGATCACAATGCACCCTGGCCAGAAAATACTCGCCACTCTCGGCAATAAAAAACCCCTTGTAGGAAAATCCTAAAAGGGGTTT
Source organism: Betaproteobacteria bacterium (assembly GCA_013205155.1). Classification (GTDB taxonomy): domain Bacteria; phylum Pseudomonadota; class Gammaproteobacteria; order Burkholderiales; family Burkholderiaceae; genus Polynucleobacter. The sequence continues at coordinate 4,104 of JABMMT010000095.1, forward strand.
TTGCTATTACGCTGTTACTTAAAACGGAATGTCGTCATCCATTGCACCGAGTGAAGCAGCATTGGATGCTGCTGGTGCGGATTGCTCAGATGCCTTTGAGCGACTATAACTTTCGCCACCGTCACCGCCAACAGGCTTGCCACCCAGCATCTGCATCGTTTCTGCAACGATCTCAGTGGAATACTTTTCTTGGCCACTAGCGTCAGTCCATTTACGTGTCCGTAAACGTCCTTCAACATAAACCTGCGAACCTTTTTTAAGATACTGACCAGCGATCTCTGCAAGCTTACCAAAGAAGGCAACACGATGCCATTCTGTAGTTTCTTTCATTTCAGCAGTTTGTTTATCTTTGTAGCGATCAGATGTTGCTACTGAAATATTAGTAACTGCGTCGCCGCTTGGCATATAACGCGTTTCTGGATCGCGCCCTACGTTACCTACGATGATGACCTTATTTACCGAAGCCATGTTGTCTCCCGAAGAAAAATGATGCTGTGATTACGACTAAAAAATTGGACTCTATAAACTCTAAGTACAAACTACGGCTATATCTTTGCTGTTGCATCCTGCAAATCTGCAGTCCTTGCAGGTAATTCGCGCATTGACCACGCAATTATAAGCCAGCAAATTAAGAGGGCTGTACCAGCAGTAAAGACCGATAAATCACCATGGGCATCCATTAGCCAACCCCCCAACAATGCGCCTGAAAAGAGACCAATCGATTGTGTGGTGTTGTAAACCCCCAAAGCCGTTCCCTTAGATTCTTTTGCATAACGAGTCACTAATGAGGGTTGTAAAGCCTCTAGTAAGTTAAAGCCCACAAAATAAATCAGCAATGCCACAGTAATCAGTGTCACGGATGAAGCTTGAGTGAAAATGATTTCGGCAATCACTAAAAGAATGATGGCGATTAATAGGACAAGTCTGATGCGCTGTTTTTTCTCTCCGTAAATTAAAAGCGGAACCATAAATATAAAAGACAGTAAAACGACTGAGAGATAAATTTGCCAATGTTCAGCAAGCGGAAATCCTGCTTGCTCTAATAGGCGTGGCACCACTAAAAACATTGCCACTTGGGTAGCATTTAAAACAAATACCCCTAAGTTTAGGCGCATGAGCTCTGGGCGTAAAAACACCACTTTAAGTGATTCTTGCTGCGCATGAACTTCAGGTTTGTTATTTGGCAATACAAAATACGCTACCAACATCGCCACGATACCTAAGATAGCCAGTACCAAAAACATCCCGTTTAAGCTCATCATGCGATAAAGCGGGGCAGCGACAACCAATGAAATAGCAAATGATAGGGAAATACTAACGCCGACCAAGGCCATGGCTTGACTGCGCACTTGCTCCCGAGTCAGGTCAGCAACCCAAGCAGAAACGGCCGCAGAAATTGCGCCAGCACCCATCACACCTCTACCAATCGAGATCCAAAGCAAATCATCCTTAGCGGCACAAATCAAGGCTCCAGCAACAAATAAGGATAGCCCCCATAAAACGACCTTTTTTCGGCCGATTCGATCGGAAAGTCTGCCTAAGGGGATATGAAAGCAAGCCTGAACAATATTAAAAATACCCAATGCCAGCCCTATGAAGAGTGCTTGGTCGCCTCCAGGTAAGTCTTTGGCATGAATGCTAAAGACAGGCAAAAGCAAAAAAAGGCCCAGCATACGAAGGCCAAAGATGCCTGCTAAGGCAAGAGCGGAGCGAAGTTCAGAAGAATTCATGGGAAAGAGCTATATTAACAAGTTACGCTAAAAAATCATGAATAACGAAATTAAAATCCGTGGTGCTCGCACTCACAACCTCAAAAACATCAATCTCGATATCCCCAGAGAAAAGTTAGTTGTTCTGACTGGTCTATCAGGGTCAGGTAAAAGCTCCCTAGCTTTCGATACGCTCTATGCGGAAGGTCAGCGTCGCTATGTTGAATCGCTTTCTGCCTATGCCCGCCAGTTTTTACAACTAATGGAAAAACCCGATGTCGATACGATTGAAGGTCTGTCACCAGCAATCTCGATTGAACAAAAAGCTACTAGTCATAACCCACGCTCTACAGTAGGTACTGTCACCGAAATACATGATTACCTACGCCTTTTATTTGCTCGTGCTGGCACACCACACTGCCCAGATCACGATTTACCTTTAGAGGCACAAAGTGTTTCGCAAATGGTCGACACCGTGCAGGCAATGCCTGAAGATACGAAGCTCATGATTCTTGCGCCGGTAGTCAGTGAACGTAAAGGTGAATTTGTAGATCTCTTCCAAGACCTGCAGGCACAAGGCTTTGTTCGTTTTAGGGTGCGCTCTGGTGGCGGTACAGCAAATGCAGCAAAAGCAGAAATTTTTGAAGTTGATCAACTGCCTACACTGAAGAAGAACGATAAGCACTCAATTGAGGTTGTTGTAGATCGTATTAAAGTACGCCCTGATATTCAACAACGACTTGCTGAGTCTTTTGAGACCGTGCTGCGCTTAGCTGACGGTAAAGCCATGATCGTCAATATGGATACTGGCAAAGAGATGATTTTCTCGAGCAAATTTGCTTGCCCTGTATGCTCCTATTCATTACAAGAACTAGAGCCACGCCTATTTTCATTTAATAACCCAATGGGTGCCTGTCCTTCTTGTGACGGCCTAGGACATCAGTCCTTCTTTGATCCAAAACGGATCGTGGCACACCCTGATTTATCCCTTGCTTCTGGTGCAATTAAAGGCTGGGATCGTCGCAATCAGTTTTATTTCAAGCTACTTCAAACCTTGGCAAAGCACGGTGGCTTTGATGTCGAGAAGCCCTTTGAAACCCTCAACAAAAAACAGCAGGATCTGATCCTCTTGGGCTCTGGTGATATCACCATCCCATTTGAATACATCAATGAGCGTGGCAAAAATAGTACTCGTGAACATGCTTTTGAGGGCATTGTTGCAAACTTTGAAAGACGCTATCGCGAAACGGATTCAATAACAGTTCGCGAGGAACTGGCGCGTTATCAAAATGTACAAACCTGCCCAGAATGTAACGGGAGTCGCTTACGAAAAGAGGCACGTTTTGTAAAAGTAGGTGAGAAAAAGCAATCTCGCGCCATTTATGAAATTAGCGCCTTGCCACTGAAGGAAGCAAAAGAATATTTTGAAGCCCTCGAATTAAAAGGCGCTAAACGCGAAATCGCCGATAAGATTGTGAAAGAAATTAGTGCACGTCTACGTTTTTTAAACGATGTTGGATTGGATTACCTCTCGCTCGAGCGCAGTGCAGACACACTCTCTGGTGGAGAAGCGCAGCGTATTCGTCTAGCATCACAAATTGGCTCTGGTTTAACAGGGGTTATGTATGTGTTAGACGAACCGTCGATTGGATTGCATCAACGGGATAACGATCGCTTGATTGGGACCTTAAAACATCTACGTGACCTAGGTAATAGCGTGTTAGTAGTTGAGCATGATGAAGATATGATCCGAGCGTCTGACTGGGTGATTGATATCGGCCCAGGTGCCGGGGTGCACGGTGGTGAAATTGTCGCACAAGGCACGCCAGCGGAAGTTGAAGCAAACCCTCATTCTTTGACTGGTGCCTATCTTGCTGGTCGAGAAGCAATTGCGATTCCAGAAAAGCGTATTCCAGTTAATGATCGTTTCTTAGAAATTATTGGTGCGCGTGGTAATAATTTGCAATCTGTTCACGCCAAGATTCCAGTAGGACTACTCACTTGCGTAACAGGTGTTTCGGGCTCTGGTAAATCTACCTTGATTAATGACACTCTGCATCATGCTGTTGCACAATACCTATATGGCTCTAATGCAGAACCTGCAGCCCATGATGCTATGAAAGGTTTAGAGCATTTTGACAAAGTCATTAGCGTTGATCAATCACCGATCGGTAGAACGCCACGCTCAAATCCAGCAACCTATACAGGACTTTTTACACCAATTAGAGAGCTGTTTGCCGGAGTGCCAGCATCGCGTGAACGCGGCTATGAAGCTGGACGTTTCTCCTTTAACGTCAAAGGGGGCCGATGTGATTCTTGCGAAGGCGATGGCGTTCTTAAAGTAGAAATGCATTTCTTGCCAGATGTTTATGTGCCCTGTGATGTCTGTCACAGTAAACGCTATAACCGTGAAACTCTTGATATTCGCTACAAAGGTAAAAATATTCATGAAGTACTGTCGATGACAATCGAGCAGGCACATGAGTTCTTTGAAGCCGTGCCAGTAGTAAAACGAAAACTCAAAACCCTGCTTGACGTTGGCTTAGGTTATGTAAAGCTAGGACAAAGTGCTACCACCTTATCCGGCGGTGAAGCACAACGCGTGAAGTTATCACTTGAACTCTCCAAACGTGACACGGGTAGAACGCTATATATCTTGGATGAGCCAACAACAGGTCTGCATTTCCATGATATTCAGCTTCTTCTGACCGTGATTCAGACTCTCAAGAAGCAAGGCAACACAATCGTCATCATTGAGCACAACTTAGATGTGATTAAGACAGCCGATTGGATTATTGACCTTGGGCCTAAGGGCGGGGCTGGTGGCGGACAAATTATTGCCACTGGAACCCCGGAAGATGTTGCTAAGAACGCAGCCAGTTTTACTGGTCACTACTTGGCGGCACTTTTGACACGTAAAGCCCCTACTACCAAGAAAAAGAAATAAGCTCAGAGTAATTTAGCTTCGGCTAAATCAGTTGCCTCTGAATTACCTGAGATCACCAAAATATCGTTCGCCTCCAAGCGCAAGTCTGGAGATAGGCTCAGCTTTACATAATCAGAGTTCAAACCTTTGCGTCTTACCGCCTGCACGCTTACACCCTCATTTTCTATGTGAAGCTCGCCAAGCGTCTTACCAACTGCTTGTGATTTTGGCAGCAAGGTAATCGAATGCAACCTCCAAGATTCATTAGAACCAAAATCATCGTCAGCTGAGCCACGGAAGTAGCCCCTTAATAAGCTATAACGCTCTTCTCTAGCAGTAGTAATTCTTCTCACCACTTTGCGCATCGGCACACCCATAATGAGTAGCACATGGGAAGCAATCATCAGACTACCCTCAATCAGCTCAGGCACAACCTCGGTTGCCCCTGCCGCCTGTAGCTTAGCTATATCAGCATCATCTCTAGTACGAACCAGCACTGTCATTCCCGGTCGCAATTGCTCGACTTGTCTCAGTACACGCAAGCTTGCGACAGTATCTGCATAGGTAATGACTACTGCCTTAGCGCGATTAAGACCTGCCGCATTGAGATAATTCTCGCGACTTGCATCGCCATAAACCACATTGTCACCGGCCGCTGCTGCCTCCTTAACTCGATCAGGATCTAAGTCCAAAGCAATATAAGGAATCTTTTCTTGATCCAACATACGCGCTAAGTTTTGGCCTGACCGTCCAAAACCGCAAATCAAAACATGGTTTTCATTACGAACACTTTTTGCAGCTACGCGTGTTAATGCCAGAGATTGCAGTAACCATTCATTGCTTGAAAAACGCATTGCTATCCGGTCGCTATATTCAATTAAGAATGGAGCGCAGAACATGGAGATCAACATTGCCGCTAGCACTGCCTGGCTAAGTATTGGATCAATTAAATCTAAGCCATCGATTTGGGTTAATAGAACGAATCCGAATTCGCCCGCTTGTGCCAAACATAAACCCGTACGAATCGATACACCCAAGCTAGAACCAAAGGCCCGAGAGAGAATAGCAATCAAGCCAAACTTAAATACTAATGGGCCTATCAGCAACAATAAAACTAAGACCCACTGTTCCCGAATCACATTGAAATCGAGCAACATCCCAATCGTAATAAAGAAAAGGCCTAGAAGCACATCACGGAAAGGTTTAACGTCTTCTTCCACTTGATGGCGATAAGGTGTTTCAGAAATCAACATGCCTGCCAAAAACGCTCCCAGCGCCAATGACAAACCAAAATACTCAGTTAAACCAGCCATACCCAAAACAATGAGAAGGAGGTTGAGCATGAACAACTCTTGTGAACGCAACTTTGCCACCAATCTGAACCAGCGACTCATCAACGATTGGCCGATAAAGAAAATCAAGATCAAGGCAATCGAAATCTTGATGGATGCGGTTGTCAAGGCAACAAATAAATCTGTAGGGTTTTTTCCAAGCGATGGCAACAAGATCAGTAAGAAGACCACGGCCAAATCTTGGAATAGCAAAATACCAACAACATTTCGACCATGCTCAGCCTCTAATTCAGCACGGTCAGAAATGAGCTTGGTCACAATCGCAGTTGATGACATTGCTAAAGCACCACCCAATGCAATTGCTGCTTGCCAAGAAATTGGATATACCCAATTCATGAGAAAGCTTGCTGGTACGGTCAACAAGATGGTCAAAATGACTTGGCTGCCACCAAGGCCGAATACGATCGAACGCATTGCCCTTAGCTTATGAAGGTTAAATTCCAGGCCAATTGAGAACATCAAGAAAACTACCCCAAATTCCGCTAGATACTTGACGATGGCCGTATCGTTTGCCAAACCTAAAGCATGGGGCCCAATCAAGACCCCAACGGCTAAATAGCCCAAAATAGGGGGTAAGCCAAAATAGCGGAAAATAACTACTCCGGCCACACCAGAGGCCAAGAGAATGAGAGTTAACTGAAGGACGGACGGCATATACTTACTCGA
>JABMMT010000096.1 GCA_013205155.1 Betaproteobacteria bacterium
ACGCGGATTTATTGCAATTAAGTGCGGGCGTGCGCGTTTTAGAAATTGAAACGTCAGTAAAGACTGCACCAGAGGCCGTCGAAAATCCTACTGAAGATGGTACTGCAGGGTAGTTTTATTTTGCCAATGACATCTCACCCAACTGCTGTGATGCAATCGCTTCAAAGTGCTTGGCGTCGCCATCCATTTTGGTTTGCACTCTGTGCTTCACTTGTGATTCACCTCCTTTTTTTATCTATTCGCTGGGGCGCTGGAGAAATTCAAAGCCGTCGACTCAATGCCCCACTGAGCGTAGTACTAGTGAACGCTAGTAGCAAAACACCTCCATCGCAGGCTAATAAATTAGCTCAGGCTGACCTTCAAGGTGGCGGAAAAACTGAAAATCAAGATGCTACGGCGATCCATCGTGCACGACTAGGAACAGAAGCGCGCCTTGAAGTGCTAGAGAAACAGCAAAAACAAATGTTGGCAAAGCTAGAGGAGCAACGTGCGCGTTCTGGGGGGCGTAAGAGCGGTGACGAGCAAAAAATTGCACCACAATTAAACTCCCTAGAAGCAGAATTAGCGAAGCGTATACAAGTCGATGGCCGAGGAGCTCGACGCAAGGTATTAACCGCCACTAGTGCGAAGGCGGTAACTTTTGCTCACTATTACGATGCCATGCGCCAAAAGATTGAAGCTTATGGAAGCGCATTTTTCCCACGCGCTAATGGACGACCTTTATACGGTAGCTTGATCATCGTTGTCAGCGTGGATTCTCAAGGAAATATCACGAGCAATGCGCAGGGGAAAGACGGCATATCGATTGGCCGAAGCTCAGGCAATCCTGAGTTGGATCGACAGGCTTTGGCTATTGTGAGGGCTTCTGCTCCATTTGGCGTTTTCCCATCTGAAATGCGTAAGCAAATTGATGTCTTAGATTGGGTCTCCACTTTTGAGTTCGCTCGCGAGGGTACTGATCGCTTAGAGTTACGACCTTGATTCCATCTTAAAAATAGTTCAAGAGATAGATCAAAAATTCGCTTATCCTCTCATCATGATTTCATCAGAATCCATGGATTTATATACTGACCCAAAGCTTTTTTCTGGGATGGATGTGTACGTAGTTGCTGGTAACCCAATCGCGCATAGTAAGTCACCGCAGATTCATGCACAGTTTGCATTGCAGTCCAACCAGGCTATGCACTATGGAAGCTTACAGCCAGCTTTAGGAGCCTTTACAAAAGCTGCACAAGATTTCTTTGCTGCTGGTGGCAAAGGGATGAATGTGACCGTGCCCTTTAAATTAGATGCTCAAGCATTTGCTAAGGTCTTAACAGCTAGAGCGCAATTAGCAGGTGCTGTGAATACCCTTTGGATTCAAGATGAGCAAATTTATGGAGATAACACTGATGGCGCTGGCTTGGTAAGAGATTTACTCGCACAAGGTATTGCCTTAAAGGGTGCGCGCATCTTACTTCTAGGGGCTGGCGGTGCCGCACGCGGCGTGTTGGGACCATTGCTCGAACAATCTCCCAAGCATCTTGTGATTGCAAATCGCTCAAACGCAAAGGCAAATGAATTAGTCAAGATTTTTTCTGAGCTTACGCAAGGTGCAAATTTAGAGTCAGTTACATTAGACGATTTAGAAGACGCAGGAAAAACGACACCATTTGATGTGGTGATCAATGCTACTGCTGCAGGTCTTAATAATGTATCGCCCATCAGCGCTAAAGCGGCAGCTAATATTTTTGTGCCCAGTTCATTTGCTTATGAAATGCTCTACGGTAAGACAACCAGCTTTATGCAGCAGGCCTTCCAAAGAGGTGCCCGCGTTAGTGATGGCTTGGGTATGCTAGTTGAGCAGGCTGCCGATGCATTCTTGATCTGGCGTGGCGTAGGCCTTACTTCCGCGATTGACCCCCGAGTAGTATTGGCGAAGCTGAGAACTTAGCTCTTCATCCTGATGCGCTGGTTTATCTATCCCTTTAAGTGCTTCTTGTTTGGCTTCCTAGCCATGCAGGCTTACTTTGCTATTCAGATTGGTTTATGGACCACCATCAATCCAGATAGCACTGCTTTTCAAAGGGCTGAGCGCTGGCGTTTATGCACTTGGCATTGGACTTGCCCGATTCAATCAAAGTGGACTCCCTACGACAAGATTTCTGGGAATCTAAAAAGAGCAGTGCTAGTCAGCGAGGACGACATTTTCTTTCAGCACAAGGGAGTCCGTGTTGAAGATATGCAAAAGGCCTGGGAGAAGAACCAGCAAAAAAATCGATCAGGCAAACAAGCGAAAACCGCATTACGGGGTGGCTCAACAATTACTCAGCAATTGGCTAAAAATTTATTTTTATCCTCTGAGCAAAACTATTTTCGTAAGGGCCAAGAGCTGATCATTACTGGTTTGCTAGAGCTGACCTTATCTAAGCAACGCTTATTTGAGATTTATCTCAACTCTGTAGAGTGGGGCGAAGGTGTTTTTGGAATAGGTGCAGCAGCCCAGCATTACTTCACCACCACCCCGGCAGCATTGGGTCGAGAACAGTCGGCCGCCCTAGCTTCTGCCTTACCCGCACCGAAATGTTTTGATCAAACTCAGTATTGCCGTAAGGCCAATATTCATTTTCCGACGCGCCAAGAATTCATCTTGGAGTATATGGATCGGGTTGCTTTAGCTCCTAATTCAAAGAGCAACTCAAATAAGTAGTTCTGCAATAAGGCTGGTAGAGGTTTATTTGGCAGCTGCGGCCCTCAATGCGTCGCGGGTGTTGAGAGCCACTGTTCTAGCAGCTTGAGCAAAATCACTACCAGAGCTAGCGTACAGAATAGCCCGAGAGGAGTTGATGATCATGCCGGTGCCAGGTTTATTTGGAATGGCACCCGCTTTTACAGTGGCGTCAATATCGCCCCCTTGGGCGCCAATACCTGGTATCAGTAAAGGCATATCACCAACAATCGCGCGCACTTTTGTAATCTCTTCTGGGAAAGTGGCGCCAACGACTAGGCTGATTTGTCCAGAGCTATTCCATTGATCGGCGGCTAATTTGGCTACATGAAGATAGAGAGGTTGACCATCGGGGAACACGTTTAAGAATTGCAAATCGGAGCCTCCTGGGTTAGAGGTACGGCAGAGCACAATGACCCCTTTGCCTTGATGACGCAAATAAGGCTCAATCGTGTCAAAGCCCATATAAGGGCTGACTGTCACAGCATCAGCTCCATAACGCTCGAATACTTCCATGGCATAGTGCTCGGCAGTACTGCCGATATCACCGCGCTTGGAATCTAAAATGACCGGAATATGGGGGTAATGATCTTTTAGGTGTCGGATGAACTTTTCTAATTGGGCTTCAGCTCTTTGGGATGCAAAGTAGGCAAACTGAGGCTTAAAGGAGCAGACTAAATCGGCGGTCGCATCTGCAATTTCACGACAGAACTCAAAGATGCCCTCAGGTTTCCCTTGAAGGGATGGGGGTAGGCGCTTTGAGTCAGGGTCAAAGCCAACGCACAGCATGCTGCCTTGGGAAGCCCATGCAGACTGGAGTTGCTGGTTAAAGGTATTTGAGCGAGAGTTCATTGGGTTTGGCTTATTTTAGTGAAACTGTCATGTTGTATAGGATAAACTAGCGCACATTCCTTAGGAGTTCACCATGATCAACTTGTTCGTCCTGCAAAATGGCCGCCTCTCTCAAGAGCAAGTCGAAGATCGCAATGAATTGTTGCAATATGCTAATCCTATCTGGATCGACGTTGTTGATCCAGAGGAAGACGAACTTATTTGGATTAAAGAGGCGTTTGGGGTGCTTTTGCCTGAGTTGGATGACTTGGGCGACTTGGAAGCTTCTGCTCGCTACTTTGAGGCCGATGATGGCCACCTCCATATTCGTACTGATTTCTTATTGGATGATAGGCGCCTATTTAATGGCTATTAAGCGTTTTGCTGAAATGCGAGACATTTCAAGAAACATATCAGCAAAGCAATACCGAAAATCATTTGGCTACTATACCGAGCAAAACTTGCTAGTCTCAATCATGTTTTATGCGGCTACTTCTATGTTGTTCTTTGGCGCTTTTGTAATGCGCTATCGCCTAGAGTTGATTTTATCTTTCCCCTTGATAGCATTCATTATGGCCATGTACCTTAATTTAGCATTTAAGGAAGACGGAAGTGCTCAAGCGCCGGAAAAGTTGTGGAAAGAAATTCCTTTGATGGCAGCTTCGTTCGTTTGTCTTATCTTGATGGTGTTCTTAATGAATATTCCATTGCCGGCTTTCACTGCATTTTTCCAGCAATCGGTCCTCAATTAATTTTTATTGGGCTTTTGAGTGAATATGCCCTCTAATGCGTCATCCAATCTAATTAGGCAGGAATCACTCACATATTTTGTTTTGCTGCTTGTGAGCTCCTGTTTGAGCTTATTTTTATTTATGCGTAATCCATGGCTGGAATCGGACATTAACTCTGATTCCTACGCCTGGTTTCTGGAGTTTTCTCGCTCAATATTCCAGCCACAGTCTGCTTACTACGCAGAATCTATTCTTTTGCCGTTCCTTGCAAAAATTTTTGGTGCTACTCAAACTTTAATTACATACAAGCTGCTGTGTGGCTTATTGACTATTTGTATCCTGCCCATCAC
>JABMMT010000097.1 GCA_013205155.1 Betaproteobacteria bacterium
CATCCGCACAGAAGGCACTGCGCAGCGCTTTCAAAGGCAAGTCCAAGAAGACAAGCCGACCTAACTGATCGCTTAGCCCGTTAATGCTTGGCTACTTAAATACTCTTCGTAAGTACCTGAGTAATCTATAACCGTACCATCCATCTTCACCTCTAAAATGCGATTGGCTAGTGCGGATACAAATTCACGGTCATGAGATACAAACAACAAGGTGCCTTCGAACTTCTCCAGGGCAATTTGTAAACTTTCAATCGATTCCATATCCATGTGGTTGGTTGGCTCATCCATCGCGAGAACGTTATATTTTTGGAGCATCAATTTGCCCCAAATCATTCTGCCCTTTTCACCGCCAGATAGAACTTTGACAGATTTACCAATATCATCACCGGAAAATAATAAGCGGCCCAAAGTACCTCGAATTGATTGATCGTCATCGCCAGTATTGCGCCACCAATTCATCCAATCCATCAGTAATTCGTCTTTAGCGAACATCTCGGTATTGTCTTGAGGCATAACACCAACCTTCGCATTCTCTGCCCATTTCACATCCCCACTATCAACAGGAACACCATCAAAGCGTTTGCTCAGAATAGAATTGAGAAGAGTAGTTTTGCCAGCACCATTTTGGCCAATGATGGCAATCTTTTCACCAGCACGAACACCCAATTTGAAGTTTTTAAAGATCACACGGTCATAAGATTTAGTCAATCCATTGCACTCTACTGCCATGTTGTGCAGTTTTTTCTCAGTATCAAAACGAATAAATGGGTTTTGACGTGATGAAGGCTTCACTTCTACTATCTCAATTTTTTCTAATTGACGTTGGCGTGAAGTGGCTTGGCGCGCTTTGGAGGCATTCGCAGAGAATCGGGCAACGAAAGCCTGTAATTCAGCAATTTTTTCTTTAGCTTTAACGTTAGAACTCAGTTGTTGTGTTCTCGCCTGTACAGAAGCAAGCATGTAGGAGTCGTAGTTTCCTGGATAGACCTTGAGAGTGCCAAAGTCCATATCAGCCATATGTGTGCAGACTTCATTCAGGAAATGACGGTCATGGGAAATGATGACGATGGTGCTCTTAATATCATTCAGAATATCTTCGAGCCAATGAATGGAGTGAATATCCAAGTTATTGGTTGGCTCATCGAGTAATAAGACATCTGGATCAGAAAACAATGCTTGCGCAAGTAATACACGCAATTTCCAGCCCGGGGCTACGTTACTCATTGGGCCATTGTGTTGCTCGATTGGAATACCGATTCCTAATAACAACTCACCTGCTTTTGCTTCAGCAGTATAGCCACCATACTCGGCATACTTACCCTCAAGCTCAGCGGCCTTCATGTAATCTTCATCATTTGCATCAGGGTTGGCGTAAATAGCATCGCGTTCGGCAGCAGCCTTCCACATCTCTTCATGACCCATCATCACTACATCGAGAACACGAACATCTTCATATGCAAACTGATCTTGGCGTAATTTACCCAAGCGAATTCCAGGATCTATGCTGACGTTACCGCTAGTTGGCTCCAATTCACCGCCTAGAATCTTCATGAAGGTCGACTTACCGCAACCGTTTGCACCGATCAGGCCATAACGATTGCCGCCGCCAAACTTCACGGAAATGTTTTCAAACAGGGGTTTTGCCCCAAACTGCATAGTGATATTAGATGCGGACAACACGGATAGTTTCTAGCTTTCTGAAATTCATTTCAACAAATGCCCTCATTATTGAGAGCAAAGACCATTATTTTAACGTTTTAGGAACCTGCAGGTCTAAATTAAACTTTGACCCGAAATGGGGTGAAATTGGTATGGACATCGAAGTAATCCTGACTTTCCTTACGCTTTAAGAATCCCACCACCCAATAGGTCAGTGGTGTGGCCAAAATCTCCAATGAGGTTTTGAGTACATATTGCGCCAAGGCCACCTGAATCACCTCCTGAATCGGCCAGAGCCCATAGAAAGCTAGCATATAAAACAAGGAGGAATCAATCAGCTCCCCAACCGCAGTCGAACCAATGGTTCTCATCCATAAGTGGCGACCTTGACTCCAGATTTTCATTTTTGCTAATACATAACTATTAGCAAAACTACCGCACCAAAAGGCTGTCATTGATGCCAAAGCAATTCGCCATGAATTCCCAAATACGGTCTCAAGCCCTTGCTGATAGTTAGCCATATAGGTTCCTGGAGCAACTGGTAAAGCAATCACAATTTGCGCCATCACTGCAGCAAAAGCTAAAGCCGCAAACCCTGCCCATACTGCCCTTCGATCATAAGCATAGCCATAAACCTCCGTCAAAATATCCCCGAAGAAATAGGCAATGGGGAAAAATAAGATGCCAGCACCGAAGACCGTTGTGCCCAGATAGGGCAAATCTACTACAGCCGCTTTTCCTGCCCCAATAAAGTTAGAACAAAGCAAAACAACTACGAAGGCAGCCAAAATCAGGTCGTAATAGCGATGGTGACGTCTTGGTAAGCCCATATGCTCAAAAAAATGGATAATGCAAACAAGAATATCTGCATTCTTGGAAATTCGCAGGAAGCTAACTGACACAAACTAGAGGATGAATAAGAGCAATGAGTAAAGCCCGTTTTCAGTGGGAAGACCCACTTTTACTTGATACCCAATTGACTGAAGATGAGCGTATGGTGCGTGATGCTGCTGCTGAATATGCCCAAGGGCGCCTGATGCCTCGGATTCATGATGCCTTTCGTAATGAGACCACAGACCCTGGCATTTTTCGTGAGATGGGTGAGCTAGGCCTTCTAGGCATTACTATTCCTGAGGAATACGGTGGCGCTAATCTTAATTATGTTTCGTATGGCTTGATCGCCAGGGAAATTGAACGAGTTGATTCAGGTTATCGTTCTATGATGAGTGTGCAGTCTTCCTTAGTGATGTTGCCCATCAACGAATTTGGCAGCGAAGCCCAAAAGCAAAAATACTTACCTAAATTGGCAACCGGAGAATGGATTGGCTGTTTTGGCTTAACCGAGCCCAACTATGGATCCGATGCTGGTGGCATGATCACACGCGCTAAAAAAGTACCCGGTGGCTTTTCTTTAACAGGTTCAAAGATGTGGATTTCCAACTCTCCCATTGCTGATGTCTTTGTAGTGTGGGCAAAAAATGATGAAGGCGTGATCCGCGGCTATATCCTAGAAAAAGGCATGAAGGGCTTAAGTGCCCCTAAGATTAGTGGGAAGATGGGTTTACGCGCCTCTATTACTGGTGAAATCGTGATGGATGAAGTATTCGTGCCCGATGAAAATGAATTCCCAGAAATCACTGGCCTTAAAGGCCCCTTCACCTGCCTTAATTCTGCTCGCTATGGTATCTCTTGGGGCACTCTTGGCGCCGCAGAATGGTGTTGGCATGCAGCCCGTCAATACACTATGGATCGCAAACAGTTTGGTAGGCCCTTAGCGGCTAACCAGCTGATTCAGAAAAAATTAGCAGACATGCAAACAGAAATTACGCTAGCGCTCCAAGGATGCCTTCGTTTGGGACGGATGAAAGATGAAGGTATTGCTGCTCCAGAAATTACCTCCATCATGAAAAGAAACTCCTGTGGAAAATCTTTAGAGATTGCTCGTATGGCGCGTGATATGCACGGTGGTAATGGCATCTCTGATGAGTATGGAGTTATACGACACATGCTCAATTTAGAAGTAGTCAATACCTATGAGGGTACCCACGACATTCATGCCTTAATTCTGGGTCGTGCGCAAACCGGCATTCAAGCGTTTAGTTAATTGATCACTAAGACTTAAGCTTTTCCATGATGGCCTTTGCTGATTTAGTAAAGGCCTGATCACTATCATTCTCAAGTTCTATATATTTTTCTCGATCATAGCTCGGAAAGTTTCGAACAATGGATGAAGAATAAGAAGGGTCATAATGTTTGACCAGTAGCTCTTCTACCAATTCTGGAAAATGTCCTGCATCAATGGCATCATTCCATTTTGCAATTTGCACTTTTCCATAATGCGCCGTGAGCAAAGCCAATTTTTGCTTGAAATAATGGGTGTCTGTTAAAAAATGATGATATTCCCGCATTAACCATGAAACCCGTGTTTGCGTGCTGGAGCGCAATTCAATACAAGCTCCACTACGAATCTTTTCCATTAAGGCATCCGGTACATGTAAGCCGCCCACTTTTTTACTCTCTGATTCTACAAAGACAGGCTTTGATGAATCTAGCTTGCGTAGTGCATTCCACAAAGCAGTTTCAAAACCCTTTTGTGAAGGTTGTTCGATATTGGGCTCATTGCCTAATACAGAGCCTCGATGCACTGCTAAACCCTCAAGATCTAGAATCTGGGCACCTAGAGCGCCTATCTCTTGAAGTACCTTTGTTTTGCCACTGCCAGTCATTCCACAGATAACCTGAAATGAAAACTGCTGAGCACTTTGCTCCAAACCATTAATCACAACCCGTCTAAAGCCCTGATAACCGCCTTCAAGTTGCATTGCCTTCCAGCCGATGCGATTGAGGATATGAGTAAACGCACCGCTGCGCTCACCACCGCGCCAACAATAAATCAGTGGACGCCATTCGCGTGGAAAATCTAGGAAATGATTTTCTAGATGATTGGCAATATTTCGAGAAACTAATGCAGCCCCAAGTTTCTTGGCAGCAAAGGGAGACTCTTGTTTATAGAGAGTTCCGATCTCCACGCGCTCTTCATTATTAAGCACGGGATAATTGACAGCCCCAGGAATATGATCCAAAGCAAACTCGGCGGATGAACGCACATCAACCACTAAATCAAACTGATCTAATTGAGTCAGAAATTGCTCTAAGCTTAAGATATGGGAATAACTAGGCTGCATAAGCCTTATGCGTGGAGTTTCTGCAGAATATGCTCAGGCCAAGGCGCAGATTTATTAGTAGTGAGATCAACCCAAACTATCGTTGCGCCGCCCTCTGCAGCAATAAACTCTGGCTTAGTAGTTAAAGACATGGTGGTAAAGATATCAACGCTAGAATTACCAATCGCCCCAATCGCAGTCTTCAGGATTAGCTCGCCAGGGTAGGACAATTGTTGAAAGAAATTACAAAAGCCATTGATCATTAACATTGACTCTTTACCTGGGGTAAGGTCATATCCCAGCGAAGTAATCCACTCTATCCTAGCCTGCTCCATATACCGAAAGTAGACAGTATTATTCACATGCCTAAAGGCATCCATATCCCCCCAACGAATGGGCATCACCATCTCATGAACCACTCTTTTTTCCGCTGGGATATTAATACGCATTGATGAATGCCTTAATCTAACTGCTTGGCAAGATAGTACAAATTAGTTGAACGCGCACCAGAGCGGCAGAACGCCAAAATGGGTTCGGGCATTGTTTTTAGTAAGCGGGCCATTTCTTGAACTTGCGCTGGTGTAATAGCACTCGGTGCCACTGGTAAATACACATAGTTCAAGCCTAATCTCTCTGCTTCAGCTTGAATAACAGCATTAGCAGGTTGATCGGGTCCACCCTCACCATCCGGGCGATTATTAATCACGCTTTTATAGCCCTGCTGAACAATCTCAGCTAAATGACTGGCATCTATTTGACCCAGCGTACCAAATTGACTGGTATGACAACTAATAGGAAGACTCATGACACCCTCTAATCAAGCAATATTGAATAAATCACAAAAAGATTTTAAATCAGACTTGCTTGCGATGGCCGGTAAAGAAACGTTCACCTAAATACATACCAGCGAGCATAGCAATCACAAATGCCAGGGCCTTCAAATGACCAGCACCTAAGGCAACGATCGCTGGCCCCGGGCAAAATCCGGCAATTCCCCACCCAGCACCAAAAATAAAGCTGCCGATCACCAAGGGCTTTGAAATATCTTGTCTAGTCGGAATCTGAAATGCCCCACCAAAAAAAGCTGCACTACGTTTACCCGCCAGATAGAAACCGACTAAGCCGACGATCACTGCTCCACCCATCACAAAGATCAAGGAAGGATCCCACAATCCCGCTAAGTCAAGAAAACTTTGGATTTTCATTGGGTTGGTCATCCCAGAAATAATGAGACCCCATCCAAATAAAATACCGATAGCGTACTGACTAATGAGGCTAAAGTACTTTTTCATCAGCAACTTAGATCAGATGACGAATAATAAAAACCACTAAAAAGCCAGCGGTCATAAATGAGAGTGTTGCTACTAAGGATCGAGGAGATAAACGCGATAATCCACAAATTCCATGTCCGCTAGTACAACCTGAACCATATTGAACTCCAAACCCAACTAGCAGACCAGCAATGATCACTGTCAACCAGTTGGCATCGACCTCAATCACAGGCAGAATACCAAAAAATAAAGCGGCTAAAAAAGGAGCAGTGAGCAATCCAATAATGAAGGCCAAGCGCCAAGACCAATCCTCTTTTTTGGGATGCACTAGCCCAGAAACAATACCGCTAATCCCCAGAATACGCCCGTGCAGCAAGACATATAGGGTCGCAGCAAGGCCCAACATCATTCCACCAAGTAAGGATGGAATGGGTGTAAAGCTCAACCAATCAATTTGCATTCCTTGAGATCCAGTCTATTTCAATTAACTGCAGGGATTAGGAGCAAGACGTATTTGTAAATATCGCATTCCCAGATAGGCACCAAAAATAAATCCTGGGAGGGCCAAGAAAGATCCAAGCGCCAAAGTAGAGATACCACTCAAGCCTTGACCAACTGTACACCCCAATGCAGTAACCCCGCCAAAACCCATCAAGCCTGCGCCTACTAAATGATTCACAGTATCTTCAGTATCACGAAAGGATTCCCAGCGAAAGGTTTTAGTCAACGCTGCAACCATCGTAGAACCCAAAATCATCCCTACTACTGTAATGATTCCAAGAGTTAGCACTTTAGAGGTATCGCTATACATCATGAGCCAGTCTAATGAATATGCATAAGGTGCCACAAAAGAGAGACTTTCCATCCGACCAGAATTGGTCAGCAAGAAAACTTCCTCAAGAGTGTTTGGGTCTTCAGCTACGTAACCAAGATGACCAGAAACCCACCAAACTGCGCAAATAGCAAAGCCTACAGAAAATCCAGCCAAAAGATTTTCGACTGTCCAAAAAGAGCGCTTTGCTAAAGCATAGGCAATAAAAGCAAATCCAATGATCAAGCCCATGACAAGATGAAGCGTGCTCCGCTCAATACTCATCGGACCACTCAGCAAGCTCGGTAAATCTTGGGGTGTATTAAAGGTAATAAAAACAGTATCAAGCGTATTGATACGAATAACACCCAAAAATCCGCGTATTGTCATATAAGCACTTAATCCCAAAACCATGAACACAATGATTGACTTCAAATTACCGCCACCAATACGAACGAGGGTTTTGCTGCCGCAGCCAGAAGAGAGAACCATTCCAAAGCCAAAGAGAACGCTTCCAACAATGGAAGATAGCCAAAGAAACTTATTACCTGTGTAAAAACTCTTAAGGGGATCTATCAAACCAAGATAAGACATCAAAGCAAATCCAAGCACTGCTACACCGATTGCCAAAAACCATTGTCTTAGACGATCCCAGCTAGACATAATGAATATATCGGATACCGCACCCATGGTACAAAAACCTGTTTTTTGCATAACAGCACCTAGCAAAAAGGTAATCGCAAAAGTAGCCCAAAGAGCTGAATTACCTAGCGCGGCAATATCTACAACTTCCATGATGAATAAATTCTAAAAAGTATTAAGGTTTAAGTTTGTAAAACTGTTGGTTGAGATAAGCAACCACATCAGCTTCATCTTCTGGGAAAAGGTCTAGGCGTAATTCGGTATTACAAAGACTCACCATCCTTTTCAAATTAGCAATAGATTTCACTTTGCTATCCGAGCGGGTATAAATCATGTCGCCATTACCAAAGCCTGTTTTTTTTGCATGGCAGGCGTAGCACTTTTGCTGATCAATATTCTTACCATTTGCCAAATCAGGTGCAGCCTGAACCTGCGACACCAATAGTCCACAGAGAAGCACTGAAGAAAAGAGTTTGATAAGAGTCAATTTCATTAAAAATCAAGGATTTAGCATTAATTCTCTATTTTAAAGCCCTTAGCCTTAAATTGCCCTATTCTGACTGAATCGAGAGATAGACGTTATAGGCATTCATCCGATTGGCAGCCCTAAATAAGGGCATTCCTTCATATTCAGACCAATCAGCCTGCTGGTAAGCCTCTTCAAAAGGATCCAGATTGAGGGCAGCTTTGGACATAGACTCCCGCAGATATTTTAGATAATTTCTGGTGAAGGTGATGTCCTCGCTTGGATTGGTGGAATAAGCCCCATGCCCAGGAACGATAATCTTAGGCTTCAATTTTTCAATTTTATCTAAGGCAACTAACCAACCCTTACTATCTGCATTGCCTACAAAGGGAATACGACCTCGAAAGACTAAATCCCCAACAAAAAGTACTTTTTCGGAAGGGATATAGACCATTAGATCTTCTAGGGCATGAGCCGGACCTACCCTACTAATGATGAACTCAACGCCACCAAGCTTGAACTTTGACTTTTGATCAATCCAGACATCAGCTGCAACTAACTGAGTGCTCGCATTAACCCAAGGGGCAAAATCGATCCGCGAGGCGATTAATCTCTGTTTTGCTGTTTCAGAAGAAAGGTAACTTCTACCCTCACCTTGCGCATAAATCTTTGCTCCTATTTTCTTAAACTCTTGTAGACCATAAATATGATCTGCATGATAGTGAGTCACAATCACCGCTACAACTTTTTGAGGCGTAATCCGAGCAATTTCTTGGATCAGCTTTTTAGCCAAAACAGGAGAGCCAAGGGCATCGACGACGACGACCCCTTTGGGGGTGATAACAAAACCAGCATTGGATATAAAGTTTTGATTAGCGCTACTCCCCATTTCTGGGAAACCTTGAACAAAATAAGTATGCGGGGCAACTTGAATCGGCTTTAATTGAATTGAATCTTCTGACGGCTTTGCTTGAGCCTGTACGAGACCAAGAAATATAAGGGATCCCATTAGGATCGCTATCGAATACCTCAGCAAACGAAAACAAGAAAAATCAAGTCTCATTCCAATTTGCATTAAGGCTTAATGTATGCAAACCCATCTTTATATTGCAGATCGGCAACGCGGA
>JABMMT010000098.1 GCA_013205155.1 Betaproteobacteria bacterium
CAGAATGGTGCCGGTATATTCTGGGTAAATATCAATCTGTCCCGTTGTCAGTGCTTGGGTAACAATCGCCGTATTACCAAGGCCTTGTCGATGTACAGCTTGCACACCAGCATCACGCAATGTGAGATTAAGTATCTCGCCAAGGATATAGCTTTCCGTGAATCGCTTTGATCCAACGACGATATTTTTTTCCACAGCTTGAGCAAATACATTGCAGCTGAGGATTAGTGCAAGGGATAAGCTGGCTCTAATCCATATTGAAGGAAGATATTTACTGAGATACAAGCGAGATTAACCTAGTTAAAAAACAATACCTCATCATAGAAGCCTTTGACTGATATTGCTTGGGTAGCCCTATAAAAATAGACTTATTTAATAGGCTGCTAAATCAACAATCACAAATCCTACTGCGACGATGTGTGCCAGGGTAATGACAACAGATAAGCCATGCAACACTAAAAAACGCTGCTTTCGTTTTGCATCCGTGGCTGCATTGATTGCTGGCATTAAGATTTGCCGAGTAGGAAGGGTGGACAAGGTAATTAGCGCTAAGATGCTGGCACTAAATAAGCTCGTCATTAGGGCAAGTAAGGCTGCAATGAGTGATGTGATGATCACGAAAATATAAAAAGAGGGAAAGGCTTTGCGTATCAATGCGCTTGCTTCTGCAGGCGGTAAGGATTTAAATAGAAAAGCAGCGAAACTCGCTGAAAATAACAACATGCCTCCAAAAAGTAGGGAGGAAATTAATAAAGCAGATATATAGATAAAGGTTTCAAACAAAGGGTAGCCTCGAGATCAACAGGGTTGTATGCAGCATTAGTGCAATAAGCAATGCAATTAGTAAAATACTAAAGCAATACGGTAAAACCAGTTGAACCCTGAGTTATCTCAGGGCAGGCGTCATAATTTCACTGCCTGACTATATCCAGTCAGCTCAAGGTAGCCTCGGCCAATAACTACCTGGTTCCGACTCATTTCAACTGCACCCTCGTAGTAAAACCCACCTGTACTAGCACGAGCATCTACCTCTTGATCTTGCATCAGAGTTTTCAATCGAAGTTCTTGATTACCCACCCGAATTAACAATCCTATTGGATAGTTTGCAAGAGATCGTGGCGAACTCCATCGGTCCAACGCTTCCCAAACGGCATTTGAATATCGCTCTAGGATTTGACCCTTTTGATCACGATGATCCCATTCACTAAACAAGGTCTTGCCTGCCTGATCTCTTATCCGAAAGGCCATAATGCTTCCTCCATCGAGCAGATTAATGCCAATCCAGTCCCACCCAACAGCACCAGCCATCAGTAAACTACTCGACCATTCATGATCTAACCAGCCAAGTCCAGAGCGCTTAATGAGAGACTCTTGCTTCCCTTTGGATGACTTATCTTTAAGCTCAATCTGAGCTGTGATATCCAATTGCGGACGGCTGTAATAATGGCTAGCGAGTTCTGGGCTAGGGCCTTTTGCGGAAAATCCACGATTTCCTCTTAAAACAGGAGCCTGTGAGGGAACTGCTTCTAGACGGATCGTAAAAGTATCGGTTGGAATATAAAACTGATAGTGATCATTTTCAGTTCTCTCCATCGTCCAATTCGCAAGCCGTAATTTTGTGTCTGCGGTATCAAAAGTTGTCCCTGCAGAACCCACTCGTCCTGCAACATCTGCATGACGTAATTTACCTTCTGCTGGTATGGCCAAGGCAGCATGTGCAAATAGTAGCTGTTGTGGTGCAAAACGACTCGGATTATCAGGTGAATGTTGAGTACGACTCCGAAAGAAGGTAATCTGAAAACCCATGGCATTTACCCCTGTGCCAAGCCAACCAGTGAGATACCACCACTCAGTTCTAAACTCTGGGTGTGCTCCATAATCTCGCGGGAATACTAACGCTCTCGGACGAACGGGTGGATATACGACTGAAGCAGAAGTTGCCCATTGAGAAACGGGAAGGGTATACGACATTAGTAATGCCTGCATAAAATAACGGCGATGACGCTGCTGCATTACCACTCCTCTCGTAATGCAGTGATTAAATTTGCTTGCTTGAGGTTGCGCTTTGAAGCCCACAAGGCTGCAGCAATGCCAGAGCAAACTAAAGTGAGCATGAGAGTCATCAGTGCGAGATACGGCACGCTTGTATCCATCGTCCAATGAAAAGATTGCGGGTTAACACGGTGGATTAATATCTGGCTCATTAATAAACCTAAGATTGTTCCCCAAATAACTGCTAATCCTAATAAAAGGCCTGACTCGGCACTAATCCAAGCGGTTCGTTGAGCGGTTGATTGACCTAAGTAGTACACCAAGGAATATTCCTTCTGTCGAAGTAATGCTTGACCTGCGAAACCTGTTGCCACTGCAAATAGTGCTACTAGCAGAGCGGCGATCTCTAGAGCATAAGTCAGGGCAAAACTACGATCAAAGATCGTCAAAGATAAGGCGCGTAGATCGCTACGGTTACTAAACTCTTGATCACGAAATTGGGGAATTGCAGTACGCAGTGCATTCAGTACTGTGGCTGGATCAGCTTGATTGACTAGCCAAATCGCGATACCTGAATACTGTTCATCGCCACTCATCTTTTGGTATGCGGCAAGATCAATGATGAGCGCACCATGCTGTCGACCATAGTCCCGAAAAATCCCTGCAATCCAGACTTTTTGCGGGCTCTGCTGCCCATTAAAAGCCGG
>JABMMT010000099.1 GCA_013205155.1 Betaproteobacteria bacterium
CTGGATCTTTGCGACAGGACCCTCATCGATATTGAAGTAAATTGCAACCTGATTACGCTCGACTGGAGTAACGGTAGCTACAACTTCAGCGGCATACATACCCTTACCAATGTACTGACGCTTTAATTCTTGTTCAGCCTTGTCGATCAGGGCTTTATCGTAAAAACGGGCTTCTGCCACCCCAACGGCTTTGAGAGATTTTCGAACAACCTCTTGGTCGAACTCCCTCATACCTGTAAATTCAATCCGAGAGATCGTTGGCCGTTCTTCGACAATTACAATTAACACATTGCCTTGTGCTTGAATTTGAACATCTCTAAAAAAGCCGGTGCTATATAAGGCCCTAATTGCTTCGGCACCTTTTTCATCGGTAAAAGTATCGCCTACTTGAACAGGCAAATAACTAAAAACTGTGCCAGGCTCTACACGCTGCAGACCTTCAATGCGAAGATCCTTAATCACAAAAGAATCTGCTGCCTGGACATTCAAGCTCATACCAGCAGCGACAACTAACAATAGTTGAACCAAAAATCGGGTAAAAGCAGGAAGGGGGGAAATCAAAAAATTCAAGGTAAGAGATAGCGTTGCAAATCATTAAACAAGGCTAGGAGCGAGAGAGAAATTAGCAAAAGAAAGCCCACTTTTTGGAACCGCTCTTGCATGGAAATCGAGATTCGCTTACCAGCAACCAACTCCCATGCATCATACAGGAGCTGACCCCCATCTAGCATGGGAAAAGGGAGCAAATTCAGAAGGCCAATGCTAATACTAATGAGCGCTAGAAAGGCAAAAAAAGGTTGCCAACCAACCTGAGCAGACTTCCCAGCCATATCAGCAATACTCAAAGGTCCACCGAGCTGTTTGATGGAGGTATTGCCAGTAAAAATTCCGGCCATTAGCCGTACAGAAACCTTGGTGATCAACCAGACGCGATGGCTAGCATATGCTAAGGCATCAATAGGACCTAATTGCAGCTCCTGCCAGGTCGCAGGAGGAGTAATGATTGGTCTAATTCCCAAAGCCTGCATCGGGTCAGATTCGGGCGTCACCTGAGGCAAATCTCGCGCAGGAAAAACCTTGGTAAAACTTCCCCCATTGGGGCTTTGCATCTCTAAGGCAAATCCTTGATGAGCTGTGATCGAATTTAATAAGTCCCAGCGTAAGGCATTCCAACTGGGGATAGGCTCAAACTCCCCTTGCCTAATAAGCACCTCATTATCAGATAAATCTTGCCAGCCAACCACCCTATCGCCCTGGGATAAGCCTAATTTAGCAGCGAGGGAATGTTCAGGTGGCGCATCCAAAAGAGCTGGTAGTTGAGGAACTCCTGAGACATAAATCACTGCAAATAAAATCACAGCCAGCAAGAAATTTGCAAAAGGTCCCGCCGCAACAATAAAGGAGCGTTGCCATAATTTTTTACTATCAAAAGCATTTGCTTCTTCTTGTGGGGTGATAACTTGTTCACGATCACGACCATCCAATAACTTAACGTAACCGCCCAAGGGAATCGCTGCTAATACCCACTCTGTTTGATTGCTCGCTCGATAGGTAAAAAGTGGCTTACCAAATCCAACAGCAAATCGCAACACTCGCACACCACAAGCCCGTGCGGCCAAAAAATGTCCAAACTCATGAAAGCTCACTAGCACGCCTAAAGTCACTAAAAAAGCAGCTAGGGTCATTAATGCTTGCAATTAAAACTCCTTAGTAAATTTTTTGCTAACTCGAACTAAATTACCTTAATAAAATCGCTTGCCACTCTTCTAGCTTGTGCATCAATATCTAAAATAACTTCAATTGATTCAACTGGGCAGGCTTGGATGGCATTCAAGGTTTTTTCGACCACTTTAGGTATCTGCAAATATGGCATCCCCTCATCTAGAAATGCAGCAACTGCAATTTCATTAGCAGCATTTAAAACTGTTGGAGCAATCCCTCCCGCCTGTGCTGCTGAAAAAGCAAGTGCAAGGCAAGGAAAGCGAATCAAATCTGGCTCACTAAAACTTAAGGCAGCCAATTGTGCCAAGTTGAGAGGGGCTACACCAGCCTCTA
Organism: Betaproteobacteria bacterium; assembly: GCA_013205155.1. GTDB lineage: Bacteria > Pseudomonadota > Gammaproteobacteria > Burkholderiales > Burkholderiaceae > Polynucleobacter. The sequence continues at coordinate 2,056 of JABMMT010000099.1, forward strand.
TCCTATTAGGCCAGGCTAAGCCATATGCAATAGGCGTGCGCATATCAGGCTGACCCAATTGGGCAATCACCGAACCATCAACATAGCGCACCATCGAATGAACAACACTTTGTGGATGAATGAGAACCTTAATTTTTTCTAGAGGCAAACCGAACAACCAAAAGGCCTCGATTACTTCAAGCCCCTTGTTCATCATGGTTGCAGAATCTACTGAAATCTTTCTACCCATCACCCAATTAGGATGAGCGCATGCTTGCGCTGGTGTAATGGTGGTTAATTGTTCAAGTGGAGTATCTCTAAATGGACCTCCAGAAGCCGTGAGCCACAATTCTTCAACCCCTAAAGCAGCTTGTGATGCTTTAGTAAATTGAGGCGGCAGACATTGAAAGATGGCATTGTGTTCACTATCAATTGGGAGGAGCTCACCACCACCAGACTTCATGGCCTGCATAAATAAATGGCCAGACATTACTAAGGCCTCTTTATTGGCCAACAAAACTCTTTTACCAGCTTTTGCAGCAGCTAAAGTGGGAACCAAACCTGCGGCCCCAACTATCGCAGCCATCACCGTATCACAACCAGAATCGGTCA
>JABMMT010000100.1 GCA_013205155.1 Betaproteobacteria bacterium
AACATCATGGCCGTAACAAAGGCAGCAAAACCTCCAACCGTTGTTCCTTGGGTGGCTGATTGCATCAAAGCAATCACCAAGACAACTGATAAAGCCATCGAGGCAATGAGTTGGGTAATGGGTTGATTAAGACCGCCGACAACTGCTGACTTCAGTGCAAATTGGCGTAGACGTTGGGCCTTTTCCATAAAGCGCTGCATCTCATAAGACTCAGCGCCATGTACTTTGACTATCTTATGCCCTGCAACAGATTCTTCAACGATATAGGCTAATTCACTAGTCAGTGTTTGTTGTTCTCGATTTAGAGCCCGTAAGCGGCGATTAATTTTGCTCATGATGAAAGCAATGATTGGGAAAATCACTAACACCACGAGCGTGAGCTGCCAGTTCAAGTAGATCAGGTAACTAATCAAACCAATCACAGTTAAGGAGTCGCGCACCAGACTAATTAACATCCCACCCATAATGGTGAGAATATTATTCACCTCAAATACGACAGCATTAATTAAATGTGAAGCGGAGTTCTGTTGAAAGAAAACAGTGCGAGCGCGCAATAGAGTATGAAACATTCGCTCGCGCAATTTAAGGAGCACTGAGTTAATGACCTGAGTGAGCAAATAATTCGAGAAAAACTGAGCCAAACTGCGGATAACAGCCAAACCCACTAAGAAAACGGGAACCTGCCACAGCTTGTCATTCAGCTCGCCAGTAAAGCCCCTATCGAGTAATGGCTTCATTAAGGCAGGGATGGATGTCTCAGATGCCGCCACAACAGCCATAGCCAATAAAGAGCCAACAATTAGCCTAATATGGGGTTTGAGATACTGAATTAAGCGATTTAGGGTGGTCCGGTCTTGAGCATTCATATAATGAATTATGCCCACCTTATCAGTCATACTCATCACTCGCAATGAAGAGTCCAATTTGGACGATTGTCTAGCCTCCCTGGAGGGGATTGCCCAGCAAATCGTAGTGGTCGATTCGAATAGCACGGATCGGACCCTGGATATCGCTCATAACTATGGTGCCTTGATGGCCTACCCCACGGATTGGCCTGGTTTTGGCCCCCAAAAGAACCGCGCCTTGGATTTGGCAACTGGGGAATGGGTTCTTTCACTGGATGCGGATGAAAGACTCACCCCAGCCCTCAAATCGGAAATCTTGACGGCCATGAACCATTCTGCCCATGTAAATTGCTTCGCTATTCCCCGCTTATCTTGGTACTGTGGCCGCTTCATTCGACATTCAGGCTGGAGTCCCGATTATGTAGAGCGTCTTTTTAAACGAGGTACTGCCCGTTTTTCGGATGACCTAGTTCATGAGCGCCTCATTCCAAATGGAACTGTAGCCAAGCTAGAGAACCCTATGTTGCACTATAGTTTTATGAATTACACACAAGTACTAGACAAGCTTAATCGCTACTCCACTGCATCAGCAGAGCAAGCTTTTGCTAAAGGCAAAAAAAGTAACCCAGCTAAAGCAGTGCTCCACGGTATGTGGGCTTTTATTCGAACCTATATCCTACGAGCCGGTTTTTTAGATGGCCCTCAAGGTTTTGCCTTGGCACTCTCTAATGCTCATGGCACCTACTATCGCTATATGAAGTTATGGCAACTGAATCAGGATGCTGGTAAATGATTTCGATTTTGCTTGCTACCTACAACTGGCCACAAGCACTCAAGCTCTGCCTAGAATCACTTGCCACCCAAACCGATCAGGATTTTGAAATCATCATTGCAGATGATGGTTCTACCAATGAGACTAAACAACTGATTGAGAAGATCAAGCATAACCATCCCATTCCCATGACTCATCTCTGGCAAGAAGACCAAGGTTTTCGGAAAACAAAAATTCTGAACCAAGCTATTGCAGCTGCGCATGGAAACTATTTAATCTTCTTAGATGGCGACTGCATTGTTCAGCCAGACTATGTAGCGCGCCATCGCGCTCTAGCTCAAAAGGGCTACCTCATTACGGGTAGTCGCGTACTCTTAGATCAGAGTCTCACGAAGCGATTACTCAACTGGCCAAATTGGGATTACAAACGGTTTGCTAGTAAATTGCTTAGTTATAGACTCAGCGGCTGTATTAATAAATATTGGCCCTTACAAATCAAGCTTAGCAATAGTTCTTGGCGCGATTATCAAAAATTTGTATGGCGTCGCATTAAGGGCTGCAATATGGCCTGCTGGAAAGAAGATGCAGAAGCTATTAATGGCTTTGATGAGAGTATGACTGGTTGGGGTCACGAGGATGCTGACTTTGTCTTCCGTCTCCAGCGTCATCATATAAAGCGTAAATCAGGCTCATGGTCTACCGAAGTCTTACATCTGTTTCATAAAATTCATGATCAAAGTCATGCTGCAGAAAATGCCCGAAAAGTACGCGCCATGATTCAAGCTAAGGCAATGTAAATTATTAGCTATGTCGAATTTTTCCTCCATTCAACCTAAAAAAGTATTATTTATTGCTACTCGGCAAATTGGGGACGTACTAGTAACAACCCCACTTATTAGCAAGGCTCGTGAACTTTGGCCTGAGGCCGAATTTCATTTTCTAGGTTATCGGGGTAAGTTGGATATGCTCAAAGGCAACCCTGACATTAGCGAGCTGATTGAAACCTCTGATCGACCTGGCTTCGCAGAATATCTCACACTCTTTAATCGCTTATTTCAGCGCTATGACTTAGCCATCGTTACCCAACCTAGTGATCGTGCCTACTTATATGGCTTAGTCTCAGCATTTAGGCGAGTGGGTGTCTTAGGCGGTCACCCACAAGGCAAAGGTGGTGGTGGCGAGCAAAATGCTTGGAAGAAATTCATTTCCATGCATAACGTCACGGTAGATTATTTTGCACAGCATGTGATTGCAGAAAAACTACGGCTACTGGAAGTGTTTTTCAGAAATCCGAATGATGTATTTAAAGAGCCAATTTCAGTAAGGCCCCCTGAAGGCGAAGTGTTAATGCCCATCATGGCAGGTCAGTTAAACCAAGCTTATGCAGTACTTCATCCAGGACCTTTAACTGCTTATAAACGCTGGCCACTTACATACTGGCAGCAACTCATTACCTGGTTGACTCAACAAGGCTTACAAGTAGTCTTGAGCGCCTCCTCTGCAAAGCAAGACTTACAACTCAATCACGATATTCTGTCTTTACTAGACGAAGCCACTCGTAAGCAAGTCATTGATACTGCTGGGAAGCTATCTATTCCACAGGCAGGTACTTTACTGCGTAGTGCAGCTTTATATATTGGTGTTGATACCTCTATCACTCACTTAGCCGCAGCTTGCAATACCCCAACGATTGCTTTATTTGGAGCAACTCCACCAACGAATTTTGGCCCTTGGCCAAATGGTTTTGTTGGCGATCAACCCTATCAATTACGCGCCCGAACTCAAACTGTCGGAAATATTACTATCCTGCAAGGTCCTGGCGAGTGTGTTCCGTGTCGTAAAGCAGGCTGTGAGGATCATGCTGATAGTCATAGTGAGTGCTTAGATCTACTTGAGCCCAGTCAAGTGATCACTGCTGCTAAGCAAATCCTAAACCAATAAATACCAAAGATTAATGGTACTGAACTTGTACAGGGTTATTTTGCTTAGAGGCCAAAATCTGGCTTAAACCATGCAGACAGGCGTCATCAGGATAGATCCGTAAGTCCTCTGGGAACTGCATTAAGCATGCACCCCCACTAGTGGTGACAGCAGCCGTCAACATCAAACCCTTGAATGCATCATTAGAATCAAGAGCTGGGGATTTGACAGAGCCAAACTTGGGATCACGTACACGATTAGACATGAGATATGGGCTAATTTGAGAACGCAACATCTTTATATCGATGGCTGTATCAATGAAGACATGCACATTACGTGCAAACCGCATCCGTGCTCCCGTAATATCCATTACTGCCTCAGAAACAATGCGCATGCCACCTGAAAATTTATCGGGCGTGACATTCACTTTTGCGACCAATAACTCATCCTCTTTTAACCAAGAACGATTCGGTTCATATACTTCGCTATAGAGGGTCACCTCCAAGGCTGCAGTGCCATCATCAATCGTAGCAATCATCATGCGGCCACGCTGGCCTGTCAACATGCGGGCAGAAGTGATAATGCCAGCAACTAATTGGTCCTTACCTTCGCTGATCTTTGCTAAAGGTTGGCGAATAAAGTGTGATGTCTCTTCTCGATAGGCATCAAACATATGTCCTGTTAAGCAAAGCCCAAGTGCAGTCTTTTCTTCTTGGAGACGTTTTTTTTCAGACCAGATGGGCTCACGAACTAATTCTGGGAGGTGCTGATTTTCTTCGCCAACTACATCGAATAAACTCACTTGATGAATCGAGGCCTCAGCTTGCTCTGCAGCTTCAATTGCTCTAGCAAGAGAAGATAACAATGTCGAACGAATATCGTATAAGTTACCACCAGAAGCCAGACTATCTCGATACAGACTATCGAATGCGCCAGCCCGCATCAAGGCTTCAATCGCCCTACGGTTCACTTGTCGACGATCAACTCTTGCACAGAAATCAAATAAGTCTTTGAAAGGGCCGTCCTTCTCACGGGCTTTGACAATTGCTTCAATTGCTGCCTCACCGGTTCCACGCACGGCACCAATGCCATAACGAATATGGCTTATTGGTGAATCAGGCGCCGCATCCGGAGCGCGTAAAGGGGTGAACTCATATACGCCTGTATTAATATCTGGTGAGAAAACTCGAATCTGATTTGCTAAGCAATCGTCATACAGAGTCTTCACTTTATCGGTGTCATCCATGGCAAGCGATAAGTTGGCTGCCATAAATTCAGCTGGGTAATACGCTTTTAGCCAAGCGGTCTGATAGGCTAAGAGCGCATAAGCAGCGGCGTGAGATTTATTAAATCCATAACCCGCAAAACGCTCCATCAAATCATAAATCTCATTCGCCTTGGCTTCACTAATACCACCTGCTTTGGCGCCATCACTAAAGATCTTGCGATGCTGTGCCATTTCTTCTGGCTTTTTCTTACCCATCGCACGGCGCAACATATCAGCCCCACCTAATGAGTAGCCACCGATCATCTGCGCCATTTGCATCACCTGTTCTTGATACACCATGATGCCGTAGGTTTCACGTAAAACGGACTCGATACGCGGGTCTGGGTACTCTACTTTTTGACGCCCATGCTTACGCTCAATAAAATCGGGTATTAGATCCATTGGGCCAGGGCGGTACAAAGCAACTAGAGCAATAATATCTTCGAAGCGGTCAGGCTTAGCCTCGCGCAACATGCTTTGCATGCCGCGACTTTCAAGCTGAAATACTGCAACGGTATTTGCTTTCTTTAAGAGTTCAAATGCCTTTTCATCGTCAAGCAGGATTTCACTCATACTCCAATCTTTACGATCAGTATGCAAAGCCTTGATACTTCGCTCAGCAGCAGCCAAGATCGTGAGTGTTGTGAGGCCCAAAAAGTCAAACTTCACCAGGCCAATCGCTTCAACATCGTCTTTATCAAACTGACTTATGACAGAGCTACTGTCCTGATCTTTAGTTTCTTGCGTATACAGAGGACAAAAATCAGTGAGACGACCTGGGGCAATCAATACGCCACCAGCATGCATACCCACGTTCCGCGTCATTCCTTCTAACTGTTCAGCTAAAGAAAGAAGTTGACGTACCTCATCTTCATTCTTCTCACGTTCGGCTAATTGCTTTTCTTCCTTCTTTGCCATATCAATCGTCATATATTGACCTGGCTTATTGGGCACAAGCTTGGCAATTCCATCGACAAAGTTATAACCCTGCTCTAGTACACGCCCAACGTCCCGAATGGCTGCTCTAGCAGCCATGGTTCCAAAGGTAGCTATTTGGCTAACCGCATCTTTGCCATATTTATCTTTAACGTATTGAATGACGCGATCACGCCCTTGTTGACAAAAGTCGATATCAAAGTCGGGCATCGATACCCGCTCAGGATTTAAGAAGCGCTCAAATAGTAAGTTGTATCGCAAAGGATCCAGATCGGTAATGCCTAATGAATAAGCCACCAAAGAACCTGCACCGGATCCCCGTCCTGGTCCAACTGGCACACCATTATTTTTGGCCCAATTAATAAAATCTGCGACGATCAGGAAGTAACCTGGGAAACCCATTTGCGAAATCGTCTTCACTTCAAACACGAGACGATCGTGATAGCGTTTTTGCTCATTGGTGCGCTTGTCTGGATCAGGAAAATTACGCTCCATATGGCGCTCTAAACCTGACTCCGAAAGTGCCATTAAATACTCGTCTAAGGTAACGCCTTGTGGTGTCGGAAAATCAGGCAAGCGCGGCTGACCGAGAACTAAGGATAAATTACAACGTTTTGCTATCTCGACCGAGTTGGCTAGAGCAACAGGTATATCAGCAAACCGTTTTTCCATTTCTGCTTGAGTGAGGAAATATTGTTCTTCATTAAATTTCTTTTGGCGACGGGGGTTACCCAATAACTCACCTTCAGCAATGCATACGCGTGCCTCATGAGCTATAAAATCTGTCTTTTTCATGAACTGAACTGGGTGCGTAGCAAGCACTGGTAGATCTAGCTCACTAGCCAAATGACAAGCCAGTTGGACTTGCTTTTCATCCTGAGGATGACCGCCACGCTGCACTTCAAGGTAAAAAGAGTTGGGAAAGAGTGTATTTAGACGCAGCGCAGCTTGCTTAGCCTGTTCAGCTTGACCAGCCAATAATGCTGTACCCACTTCTCCACTTCGGCCCCCAGATAATGCAATTAATCCAAACGATAAAGTACGCTTGGCTGCCCTATCCTCTTCCTTGGCTGCAGGCTCACTAAACCAAGTCATATCTACTTCAGCTCGGCCTCGAGTTTGGTTATCTAAAGACGCTCTACTAAGCAACTGACAGAGGTTTAAGTAGCCAGAATGGTCTTGTACTAAAAGCAATAAACGATGGGGTTGATCTGGCTCCAGAGGATTACTAATCCAAACATCTGCGCCGGCAATTGGTTTCACACCACCAGAGCGGGCGGCAGTATAAAAACGTACCAAGCCAAATAAATTACTTAAATCAGTCAGGGCTAGCGCGCCCATTTCATCTTTGGCGGCGGCGGCTACTGCATCATCAATACGAACTACCCCATCCGTAATTGAAAACTCGGAATGTAGGCGAAGATGAACAAAACGGGGTAAAGCCATGAGATGATTTTAGCTGTGTCTAAGATCAAAAACCCTCCTCCCCAACCAGTAGGCTACCGCGGGCGATTTGCCCCCTCGCCGACCGGTCCACTCCATGCAGGATCGCTGGTTGCAGCCCTTGGTAGTTGGCTAGATGCCCAAAAAAATGGCGGTCAATGGCTACTGAGAATCGAAGATCTAGATACCCCCCGCTGCGTCACAGGGGCTGACCAACAAATACAAGCTCAGCTATTGGCTTGCGGCCTAGCTTGGGACGAGAAAGTGACCTGGCAATCAGAACGTCAAGCAGGTTATCAAAAAGCCTTCGAAAAGCTCAATTCAATCCAACTGATGTATCCCTGCACTTGCTCAAGACAAACCATTGCAAGCACCCTAAGCCAAATGGGAATACAAACACCGCGCAATCAAGAAATGGCCTATCCAGCAAGCTGTCGGCCAGAACAATTCATCACATATTCCGCAGAAGATCTCAACAATACCAAGCTTACTTGGAGACTGGCTCTCCCGCCTGACTGCAACATGACATTCGTAGATGAGGCCTTAGGAGTGCAAAGTCAGCAGCTCAATACTCAAGTAGGAGATTTTGTGATTCGTCGTAATGATGGTTTATTTACCTATCAACTGGCAGTGGTAGTTGATGATGCGCAACAAGGTATTACCCATATTGTGCGAGGCGAAGACTTACTAAGTAATACTGGAAGACAAATCTATTTGCAAAAGGTATTGGGATATCACACACCACAATACTTACATCTCCCTCTAGTACTCGATGAGCATGGTGAAAAACTGAGTAAACAAACTTTAGCCACACCCATTCAGACGCAGAATGCGAGAGAAGCACTTGCCGAATTACGTAAAGCAGCAAAATATTTAGGATTGAGAAATTTGCCAGATGGTGAAAACATCACGATTGCTGAGTGGCTTCTAGCGGCTACTCATGCCTGGGGAAAAAATTAGCTTTCCAATGAGTTACTACTTTATTTCTTTTTAAAGCCGCCCAACAAAGCCCCTACTGTAGGCTTAGCAGGCACGATGCCCACTTTTTTCTCTTCTGGCTTGGCACCCTCTGCTGATTGTGGTGCAGCGGTGGGTTCATACGGCCTATAGAAAAATGGGTCTGACATTTTTGCTGGTACTGCACTATTTGATGATGCGCTGCTAGATGAAGAGCTGCTAGCTCTAGTCGATGCAGACCTATTTGAAGGTACCCTACTTTGTGAGGGTGCACCCTCTGGTAAAGGCTTGATTTCTAACTTGCGTTTCATCAATCTTTCAATATCGTCTAAAAGACGCTTTTCACTAGCATCGACTAAAGCAATCGCATCACCTGTACTACCCGCACGCCCTGTTCTTCCAATGCGATGAATAAAGTCTTCTGCGCTATAAGGCAATTCATGATTAATCACACAAGGCATATCGGGGATATCTAAACCACGTGCCGCTACATCGGTTGCTACTAGTACTTCAATAACGCCTGACTTAAAGGCATCCAGAGTAAGGGTACGTTCACCCTGACTCTTATCCCCATGAATTGCGCCTGCCTTAATTCCATCACGCTCTAAGGCACGGGCTAACCTAGCACAGCCTAAGCGGCTATTGGTAAAGATAATGCATTGGCGAGATAAGCCTAGGCGAGTGCGGGACTCTAGTACTTTGACAATGGCACTTTGTTTATCGCTAGATGACACCATATGCACTACTTGTTTTACGGTATCGGCAGCCGCATTTTGTCGCGCAACTTCTACTGTTACTGGAGTACGCAAATAACTTTGGGCTAATTTTTTAATCTCTTGAGAAAAGGTTGCAGAAAACAAAAGTGTTTGTCTTTGCGCCGGAATTAAATTAATAATGCGTTGTAGATCCGGCAAGAAGCCCATATCCAACATGCGATCAGCTTCATCAAGCACCAATAACTCGACTTGAGATAGGTTTGCTACCTTAGAACCAATGTGGTCTAACAAGCGACCCGGCGTAGCGATCAAAATCTCGACGCCATTCCGCAGCAAAGCAACCTGCTCCTTCATATCAACGCCGCCATAAACAACGGCGGTCCGCAGATCTGTATGCTTAGAGTAGCTAGCAGCATTCTCAGCCACTTGGACTGCCAACTCTCGCGTAGGCGTTAAGACTAAGGCACGAATTGGATGACGCGCAGGAGAAGCGCTATTACTAGCGTGACGCAAAATCTTTTGAATAATAGGCAATACAAAAGCGGCAGTTTTACCTGTACCAGTTTGGGCTGCGCCCATTAGGTCACTGCCCCCCAATATGTGTGGGATAGATTGCGCTTGGATCGGTGTCGGAATAGTATATCCCTGTTCAGAGACCGCTTTTTGAATCAGTGGATCTAAACCAAAGTCAGCAAAAGTGATCGTTGCCGCAGGAGTGTCGCTAGGGGTGGTGACTTCACCAAGCCCTGTAGAAGAAGTTATTTCAGTATCAGTATTTATCAAGGTAACTTACAGAATGGCAGCGATGCCGGCCTTAGCAGTGGCAGCATCCTCAGCCGATTTAACGCCGGAAACGCCGACTGCGCCGATGGTATGACCATCTACCTCGATATTGACGCCGCCCTCTAGCATGCCTGAGACGTGCGGGGCAGATAAAAATGCATGGCGGCCGTTGTTAATAATTTCTTCATAAACAACAGTTTCGCGTTTACCCATCGCAGCAGTACGCGCTTTTTCTTGAGCAATATAAGCAGACAAGGGTGCGCAACCATCACGACGAATTAAACCTAACATATGGCCACCTTCATCACAAACAGCAATCGTGACTGCCAATTTATGGTGGGCAGCATATTGATCTGCAGCGTCCAAAATCTTTTGCACGGCCGCTTGTGTTAAGTAATGTTTATTAGCTAACATGTTTCATCTTTCTATCTCGAATATGGTTCAGTAATTGCAATATAAGTGCATGAATTATAAGGGGTATAGGGGTGCGAGCCTTGCTAGCACTTACTTTAAGAACTCCTGGGCAGCTACAACGCCACTTTCCTTAGGTTTATAGCCCATAGATCCCAAACTCATCTCTACCCCACTTAGGGCAGCCATCAAGCTGAGCTCATTACAGTCACCCAAATGTCCAATGCGGAACATTTTTCCTTTGAGCTTGCCAAGGCCAGTGCCTAATGAGAGATTAAATTTCTCTAAGGCATGTTTACGCAATTTATCGGCATCCATACCATCAGGCACAACAACACCTGTGAGCACTGGAGAATATGTATTGGGATCTTGACATTGATTTTCGAGACCCCAAGCTGCTACTGCATGACGGCATGCTTGTGCCAAACGTTGATGGCGGGCAAAAATATTATCCAAGCCCTCATTCATCATCATATCCATGGATTCATGTAGGCCATACATCAGATTAGTACTAGGAGTTGTTGGCCAATAACCTGTTTTGTTCATCTCCAAAATCTCATCCCAAGCCCAATAAGACTTCGGAATCTTGTTGTGTTTACTGACCTCAATTGCCTTAGGTGATAGAGCATTAAATCCAATGCCTGGTGGCAACATTAAGCCTTTTTGTGAGCCACTAATCGTGACATCAGCACCCCAAGCATCATGCTCAAAGTCCGCAGAACCTATGCCAGAGACGCTATCAACAAGTAGTAATGCGGGATGTTTTGCTGCATCGATTGCTTTGCGAACAGCCAAGATATTTGAAGTCATGCCGGTAGATGTTTCGTTATGCACAACACATACCGCTTTGATCTCGTGTTGCGTATCTTTGCGCAAACGCTCTTGAATCACAGAAGCATCAACACCCCAACGCCATGTATCGTGACCCACTTTACCAATCACCTCAACATCTATGCCAAGACGTTTAGCGAGTGCACGCCATAAGTTAGCAAAATGGCCAGTTTCATAAAACAGCACTTTGTCATTAGGATTCAAAACGTTCACTAAGGCAGCTTCCCATGCACCAGTTCCGGATGCGGAATAAATCATGACAGGTTGCTTGGTTTTGAAGATTTTCTGAATACCCTCTAAAACTTTTAGACCAAACTGACCAAACTCAGGACCACGATGATCAATAGTTTGATAGCTAATAGAGCGCAGAACACGGGATGGCACTGGACTAGGTCCAGGAATATGTAAAAAGTGGCGTCCAGAAGGATGGTTGTCGAGTTTCAGCATGTTTTGTCTCACTGAGTTTTTGGATTAATAGTAGCAATAGTGTACGGGAAATTATCCTATTTTTCTATTTTGTATGCAAAATATATAATTTAAGCATCAAAAAAAAGCCAAAATAAGGGTTTATTTATCATTTACCTTAGTTTATTATTACTTTGTATACAAATTAAGGCATAAGCAATGGCAGCGATAGAACAACCTAGCTCTCAAAATTTGCATGAGGCAACCTTTCAAACCCTAAAGTCATTATTAGTTGAAGGAAAGATTGCCCCTGGCAGCAAACTTAATGAGAGGGAACTTGCAGAGAGTTTGAATGTATCGCGCACCCCTATTCGGGAGGCTATTCGCAGGCTTGCCGCAGATGGCTTAGTGGAATTAATCGCTAATCGTGGTGCGATTGCCGTACAACTGAGCATTGAAGATGTGATTCATACCTTTGATGTGATTGCAGAATTAGAAGGCTACTCTGGAGAGTTGGCTGCTAAAAATATTAGTGAAAGCACCCTCTCAGAATTAGAAGCCCTTCAATATGAAATGATGGCCTCTTACGCCAGACGTGATTTGTCTAGCTATTTCAAATTAAACCTACGAATACATCGCCTGATTAATCAAGCAGCAAATAACCCTGTATTAGCAACACTCTTCTCTCAAGTGAACTCCCGCATTGAAGCCTTGCGCTTTCGCTCTAATCAAGATGGCATGAAATGGGAAAAAGCGGTTGAAGAACATCAAGAGATGCTCGATGCATTGAAGGCGCGTGATAGTGCTCGGGTGCGCAAAGTCATGATTACTCATGTCGCCAACAAGCGAGATGTCGTTGTTCAGCTACTGAAATCCGAATTAGGTATACAGGTTAGTCAAGTATGAATAAGCCTATAGAAATCAATGCATTCAAAGAGCTCATGGTTGATCATGCTCTATTAGCAAAGCGCCTTCGTCAGGAAACCTCTGGCGAAGTCATGACCGATATCGCGAGTCGTGGTCGCTATGCAACCGATGCGTCTATATATCAAGCAATGCCCGTTGCTGTATTAGTCCCTAAGACAGCGCAAGATATTGCGATTGCGATTCAGATTGCTGCCGACCTTCAGGTTCCAGTCCTGCCCAGAGGTGGTGGCACTAGCCAATGTGGTCAAACCACTGGAACTGCGCTGGTCATTGATAACAGTAAATACTTTAGAAATCTTCTGGATCTCAATCTTGATCAGGGCTATGTTGAAGTAGAGCCTGGCATGGTGCTAGATCATTTAAATGCCCAACTGAAGCAACATGGTATTTGGTTTCCAGTAGATATCTCTACTGGAGGGCAAGCCACGATTGGTGGAATGGCCGGTAATAATTCTTGCGGCAGTCGCTCTATTGCTTACGGCAATATGGTACATAACGTTTTAGGAATTGATGCGTGGCTCGCCAATGGTCAAATTGGACAATTTGCTAACTATGCCAATAGCTCTGGTATTGCTAAACAACTAGGTGATTTTGTAAAAAGCCTAGCCAATCATCTTCAACCTGAAATCGAAGCTCGTTTTCCGAAAGTTCTCAGACGTGTAGCTGGGTATAACCTCGATATCTTTCATCCTCAAAGCGAATTACCTTACACCCAAGATGGCAGCGTCAATCTATCGCACCTCTTAGTTGGCAGCGAAGGTACGCTAGCCTACTTTAAATCACTCAAACTCAAATTATCTCCTCTCGCCGGGCATAAGGTATTAGGTGTCATAAACTTTGCCAGCTTTTATAAGGCAATGGATAGCGCGCAGCACATTGTCAAACTCGGCCCTACTGCAGTGGAGTTGGTTGATCGCACCATGATTGATTTAGCTCGCGGCAATCCTAGCTTTAAGAAGACGATTGAAACCGCCTTAATTGATCCTAGCGAACAAACTCCTGAAGCAATTCTGTTAGTCGAATTTTCTGGTGAAACTCAAGCAGCTCTATTAGAAAAGCTCAAAGTACTTGAAGAGCTTATGGGAGATTTAGGTTTGCCGGGTAAGGTTGTTTTAATGGCAGAGGCCAGTCTGCAAAAGAATTTATGGGAAGTACGCAAAGCAGGACTGAACATCATGATGAGCCTGAAAGGTGATGGCAAGCCAATCAGTTTTATTGAAGACTGCGCCGTTCCTCTAGAAAGTTTGGCTGATTACACCCAAGCCCTGACAGAAGTTTTTTCTAAACATGGGTCACGCGGTACTTGGTATGCACACGCATCAGTGGGTACATTGCACGTCCGACCTATTTTGGATATGCGTAGAGATGGCGCTCAAAAGATGCGCGCGGTTGCAGAGGAAGCCTCGGAATTAGTTCGCAAATACAAAGGTGCCTACAGTGGCGAACATGGTGATGGTCTATGCCGTGGTGAATGGATCTCCTGGCAATTTGGACCCAAAATTACTGAAGCCCTTGCGCAAATCAAACACACCTTTGATCCAAACGGATTATTGAATCCCGGCAAGATTATCAATCCA
>JABMMT010000101.1 GCA_013205155.1 Betaproteobacteria bacterium
GATGTGGGCACTCTGGCTTTTAGTAGCCAGCACCCTCAATAGTTCCTTATCTTGGCTGCGGGGTAAGCTGGTTCTGGGGGTAGTTTTAGGGGCAATTTGCGGCCCCCTGTCTTATGAGGCTGGGATTCGATTGGGGGCAGCTAACTGGGGTTCTGGGTCCCAAATCCTGGGTTTAGGCCTCATTAGCCTGATTTGGGCAGTAGCGATGCCCCTCTTTTTCTATTGGGACAGACCCAGAGTCGGTGGTGCCCTAGTAAAAAATCTGTAAATTCCTTTGAAAAGTCGCTTGCAAATAGTACTGTTTTTATATACAGTAACTTCTAAGTTGTCAGGTAGTCGATAAAACTTCGGGAAAAAGCCCAATACAAAGCGAAAAGGAATCAAAAATGGCCTTGGATGATAAGAAAAAATCAGCCTCCTCAGAATTCGAAGGAATGAGTGGAGATAAGCAAAAAGCGCTAACAGCAGCTTTAGCTCAGATTGAGAAGCAATTTGGTAAGGGCTCAATCATGCGATTGGGCGATGCTGAAATCAGTCAAGATATTCAAGTGGTATCAAGTGGATCATTAGGTCTTGATATTGCACTTGGAGTTGGTGGTTTGGCACGGGGACGTGTGATTGAGGTCTATGGACCAGAGTCATCCGGCAAAACAACCTTAACCTTGCATGCGATTGCAGAGATGCAAAAGTTAGGCGGCACTTGTGCCTTTATTGATGCCGAGCATGCTTTAGATGTTCAGTACGCATCACGTCTTGGTGTAGACGTGAACAATCTTTTAATTTCTCAGCCTGATACTGGTGAGCAAGCTTTAGAAATCGTCGACGCTTTAGTGCGCTCAGGTTCAATTGATCTGATCGTGATTGATTCGGTTGCCGCCTTAGTTCCAAGAGCTGAGATTGAAGGTGATATGGGTGATTCATTGCCAGGTTTACAGGCACGTTTAATGAGTCAAGCTTTGCGCAAACTCACCGGTGCTATCAAGCGTACTAATACAACTGTCATTTTCATTAACCAAATTCGGATGAAGATTGGTGTCATGTTCGGCTCCCCAGAAACCACTACTGGTGGTAATGCACTCAAGTTCTATGCATCGATGCGTTTAGATATTCGCCGCATTGGTAGCATTAAGAAGGGCGATGAGGTGGTAGGTAATGAGACGCGTGTGAAGGTTGTCAAAAACAAAGTGTCTCCTCCATTCCGCGAAGCCATTTTTGACATCATGTATGGCGCAGGTATTTCTCGCGAAGGTGAGATTATCGATATGGGTGTAGAAGCTGATCTCGTTGAAAAGTCAGGCTCTTGGTATAGCTATAACGGCGATCGCATTGGTCAAGGTAAAGACAATGTGCGGGAATTCTTAAAAGAGAATCCAGCGATCGCTAAAGATATCGAGGCAAAAATACGTGAGAAGTTAGGTGTCAAAGCGGGCTCAGCCGTAGTTACCGATGTACTGAGTGAAGAAGAGGAAGTCGAATAGTTTGGTGTCAGAACTAGGTAGCAAAGAAAAAAAAGGCGCTAAACAAAGCCCGAGCCTCAAAGCTCGGGCTTTGCGTCTTTTATCACTACGAGAATATAGCCGTAAAGGCATGGCTGCCAAACTAGCCGAGTCCGAGCAACGATGGCTAAGACTTGCTAAGACAGATGCAGAAGCAGGTTCAAGCGCTGATCCAGGTAGCTTGCCAGTCAAATCTACTGCAATAGAGATTGACGCGATTTTGGATGACTTTGAAGCGCGTGGCTGGCTTTCGGATGATCGTTTTGCAGAGGCCTTAGTCCGTCGTCGTAGTGACCGATATGGCATCCGCAAGATCCAAGATGAGCTCAAAAGAGCTGGCGTAGATTCCAGTAAATCGGCCCCACTTCTTAAAACACTCAAAGAGACCGAATATCAGCGGGCTTATGAGTTGTGGTCCAGAAAGTTTGGCGCACCTGCCAAGGACCAAAAGGAGAAAGCCAAGCACTATCGCTTCTTAGCCTCTAAGGGCTTTAGTTCTGAGGTAGTAGTAAAGGTCATCGCTGGCCAGCCCCAAGACTAGGGCAATCACGGAGCGCAAAATTGGGTTTGACGCGTTGCAGCATGATAGACTTATGAAGTCGGTCAAGCCGTTCGCATTTATTCAAATTTGGCTAATCTAGCTATTTTCAGGGTAGGGATGAGATTAAGGCGACATCGATTTTGCTAATCCTCATCACTTGCTAATAAAGATACTGTTTCGGAGTCATTATGAAAATTCACGAGTACCAGGGCAAAGAACTTTTGCGCCAATTTAATGTGCCTGTTCCAAATGGCATCCCTGCATTTAGTCTTGATGAGGCGATGAAAGCGGCTGAAAAACTCGGTGGTCCAGTTTGGGTTGTGAAAGCACAGATTCATGCGGGTGGACGTGGCAAGGGCGGTGGTGTGAAATTGGCCAGAAGTATGGATGAGGTCAAGAAATATTCTTCCGAGATTTTGGGTATGCAACTCAAGACGCATCAGACTGGACCTGATGGTCAAAAAGTCAACCGCCTCTTAATTGAAGATGGCGCAGATATCAAAAAAGAGTATTACTTCAGTATCGTGACAGACCGTGCTACACAAAAAAATGTGATTATGGCTTCTAGTGAAGGCGGCATGGATATTGAAGAAGTTGCTGAATCACATCCAGAAAAAATTATTAAAGTATTTGTTGATCCACTGATTGGTTTAACAGATGCTGATTGCGATATTGTTGCCAAGGGTATTGGCGTTCCTGATGCCTCTATTCCAATGGCGCGAGAGGTGTTTAAGAATTTGTATAAAACTTACTGGGATACTGATGCTTCCTTAGCAGAGATCAATCCATTAATCCTTGAAGGCAATGGCAAGATCAAGGCGCTTGACGCTAAATTTAATTTTGATCCAAATGCACTGTTCCGTCATCCAGAAATCGTGGCTTACCGCGATATGGATGAAGAAGATGCTGCAGAGATTGAAGCTTCTAAGTTTGACCTTGCTTATATTTCTTTAGACGGCAATATTGGCTGCTTAGTCAATGGTGCTGGTTTAGCAATGGCCACTATGGATACGATTAAATTATTCGGTGGGGCGCCAGCCAATTTCTTGGATGTTGGCGGCGGTGCCACTGCAGAAAAAGTGACCGAAGCATTTAAGATCATGCTCAAGAACAAGAGCGTGGAAGCTATCTTGGTGAATATTTTCGGCGGCATTATGCGTTGTGATGTGATCGCTGAAGGGGTTGTGACTGCTTGCAAGGTGGTGAATTTGACCGTTCCTTTGGTTGTGCGTATGAAGGGTACCAATGAAGAGTTGGGCAAGAAGATTCTAGTTGACTCTGGTTTACCAATCATCAGCGCAGACTCAATGGCTGAAGCCGCTACTAAGGTAGTTGCTGCTGTTGCCAAAAATAAATAATCCAGGAATTTCAATATGTCTATTTTGATTAATAAAAACACCAAAGTCATTACACAAGGTATCACTGGTAAGACCGGTCAGTTCCATACAGAAAAATGTCAGGAATACGCAAACGGCAAAAATTGTTTTATTGCTGGTGTGAATCCTAAAAAAGCGGGCGAGTCGATCTTTAATATTCCAATTTATGGAACAGTGAAAGAAGCCGCCCAGCAAACTGGTGCAACTACCTCTGTCATTTATGTTCCGCCTCCTGGCGCAGCAGCAGCTATTTGGGAAGCGGTAGAGGCTGATCTGGATTTTGTTATTTGTATTACTGAAGGCATTCCAGTGCGCGACATGCTAGAGCTACGCAACAAGATGAAAGCCAAAGAAGCGGCTGGCGGTAAAAAGACTTTATTGCTGGGACCGAACTGCCCGGGGATCATTACTCCTGATGAAATCAAGATCGGTATCATGCCTGGCCATATTCACAGAAAAGGTCGTATTGGCGTTGTCAGTCGCTCCGGTACTTTGACTTATGAGGCTGTTGGTCAATTAACAGCAATTGGTTTAGGTCAGTCGACTGCAGTGGGTATTGGCGGTGATCCCATCAATGGCTTAAAGC
>JABMMT010000102.1 GCA_013205155.1 Betaproteobacteria bacterium
GAATATGAGCATTCGCCCTTTGGATGGAATTACTGTTGTCGCACTAGAGCATGTGATTGCAGCACCATTCTGCACTCGTCAGTTAGCCGACTTGGGCGCACGCATCATTAAGATTGAACGCCCTGGAGATGGTGACTTTGCCAGGGGGTACGACACACAAGTAGAAGGGCTCTCTTCTCACTTTGTTTGGGTCAATCGCTCTAAAGAAAGTTTGACGCTCGATCTCAAACAAGAATCAGCAATCGCAGTATTAAAGAATTTATTAAAAACTGCAGATGTCTTTATTCAAAATTTAGCACCCGGCGCAGCAGCACGCATGGGACTAACTGCTGAGGCTTTACAAAAAGACAATCCTGGTTTGATTCTCTGTGCAATCTCCGGCTATGGAAATGATGGCCCCTATCGCGATAAAAAAGCCTATGACCTATTGATTCAGAGTGAGGCAGGCTTTCTGTCGATTACAGGCACACCTGAGACACCGAGTAAAGCGGGTAACTCCATTGCCGATATTGCCGCAGGCATGTATGCCTACACTAATATCCTGGCTGCACTATTACAAAGAGGCAAAACAGGTAAAGGCACTGTGATTGATATCTCGATGTTGGAGGCCTTAAGTGAATGGATGAGCTTCCCAATGTACTACGCCTACAAGGGCGCTAAGCCACCCTCCAGAAATGGTGCATCGCATGCCACAATTTATCCATACGGTCCTTTCAAAGCAGGTGACGGTAAAACGGTGATGTTAGGTCTTCAAAACGAACGTGAGTGGGGACAGTTTTGTGAGATTGTGCTGGAAAATTCAGCACTTGCTAAAGATGAGCGCTTTGATAAAAATTTCAAGCGCAATGAAAAGCGTGTTGAACTACTGGAGATTATTAACTCCTGTTTTTGCAAGCTCACCTCTGAACAACTCATTGTGCGATTAGAGCAAGCGCAGATAGCTAACGCCCATCTAAATGATATGGAGGGCTTGTGGAAACACGAGCAGTTGAAGGCGCGAAAACGCTGGACAGAAGTGGGTACTCCGAATGGTCAGATTGCCGCCCTACTCCCACCAGGCCTTAATGACAGCTATGAATATCGGATGGGGCCCGTTCCTTCTGTTGGGCAACATACCGGTGCCATCTTAAAAGAGCTCGGCATGGCTGACTCTGAAGTCGCCAGCATGCGTGAAAGTGGCGCAATTTAAAGCAGGGGCGATGTGAGATGGGCAGCGTTTTCTAAATAACGATGCCATTTAGGACGCTTAGCCCATACCTGAGGATCTACATAGTCCGATTGGGCCATATAAGACTCCACAAGCTTTTCAAGACCAGCGCAAAATACTTCGTCATATACGATCAAACTAATTTCAAAGTTGAGACGTAGGCTACGCTGATCAAAATTCACTGAACCGAAGATGGCTGCTTTTTGATCTACTAGTAAGCTCTTGGTATGCAGCAGACCACCATAAAACTCAGCAATATGCGCACCTGAATTCAGGAGATCTTCGTAATAACTTCTACTGCTCCAAGTAACCAGCTTTGAATCATTTAATTTAGGCACAATTAAAGTTACCTTCACCCCACGTCTAGCGGTGGCCATTAGTGCTTGCATGAGTCCATCATCCGGACCAAAGTAGGGAGTAGTGATAGTCAGCTCCTCTTGCGCATCAATAATGGCAGACAACATTACTTGATACAAAATATCGTCACGATATACCGGACCTGATGCAAATTCCTGCGCGATGACTCCACCCACACAAGGAGCTATTGAAGGCTTTTGATCTCTAAAATTAGTAATTTTTGGATTATCAACACTCCAATCAAAAGCAAATGTTAGTTCAAAGTGTGCCGCTACTGGACCTTCAACCCGAACCATGGCATCCACCCACTCACCTACTCCAGAGTCCTGCTTAAATGTGCGGGGATCAACCAAATTCATGCTGCCAGTCCATACGATAGCGTTATCAATCACCAATATTTTTCGATGCAAACGCAAATCGGCACGACGAAATTGAAACCTTCCGATTTGAATAGGCAATGCTTCCGTGACCTCTATCCCGGCATTACGAAAGCGAGCTGGCCATTTAGATTTAAACCATGCACTACTTCCCAAAGAATCCAGCAATACCTTGCATTTAACACCTCGTTTAGCCGCTGTAATGACTGCTTCGCCAACGCGATCTGCATCGCCACCCAAAGCCCAAATATAGAACTCAAGATGAAGACTTTCTTTCGCCTGATTAATCTCATCAATAAAGAGCTGTAGAATTTGCAGTGAATTGGTATGTAACTCGACCTTATTTCCAGCGACTACCGGTGTGCCATTATTGGATTCTGCCAACAGACTAAATGAGCGAGCTTCAATTGGTAGCTTCAGTTTATCCGCAGCATACATAGTCCGCATATCCTCAGTGATCTTTTCGTATTCGCGATTCATGCGGGTAATTTTGCGCGTTAACTTACGACCTACTGGACGCTCACCGATCAATACATAGAGACAGATTCCGATTATCGGAAATGTCATGACAATAAGAATCCAAGCAAAGGCAACGCCAACCGGTCTTCTAACAGAAATAATCACGCCGATAAAATAAGTGACTAATAAAAAATGGGCTAGAAGAAATCCATGTACACTAAAATTGAAGGTCGATTCTAAAAAAATATTTAGCAGGTCATTCATAGCATTTCCAATTCAGCAGTAATTCCAAGATGATCCGATAGCTTCATCCATTCATGCAAAATATTTGCAGAATGAATCTTTAAGCCTCGGACATAAATACGATCCATGGCCAGTAATGGCCTAATACTTGGGAAGGTTTTAGCTGGCGCACCAGTTAAGGTCTCGAAGACCTCATCAAAACCTGCTGAACGCATCGGCCCACTTACCCGGTTACGCCAATCATTAAAGTCCCCAGCCACAATAGTAGGCCCCTCTTGCGCCAAGACTTTAATGTACTGAATAATTTCTTCGAGTTGACGCTCTCTACCGCGCTCAAATAATGCTAGATGTACACAAAAGCAATGAATGGGTTTATCAAAGCCTTCAAGCTGTGTCACGCTATGCAATAGCCCACGACGCTCAAACCGGTAAGCAGAAATATCGTAGTTTTCCCCTTTTTGCATCGGATGCTTAGACAAAATTGCATTGCCGTGATGTCCATCAGGATATTCAACATTCTTGCCATAGTGCCAGTCGCGCCAAAAATCCTCCGATAAAAAGTGAGTCAATTCCATCAATGGCCACTGCCCAAATCGTCGAACTCTACCACGGTGTTCTTGTTGTAATTCTTGTAAGAAAAGAAGGTCAGGATGATGACTTCGCATATTTTGACGCAACTGATAAATCGTTGAGTGTCGATGCAGCGGAGAAAGCCCTTTGTGGACATTCATGCTCATGACTGTAAATCGACCGCCTTTAACCAAGCTCATTAATTTTGTCCTGACGCACTTTGGCGTCTGATTCTAGCCAAGTAAATTTCACTCTCAACCAATTCTTGACACTGCATGCATTTATTACAGATAGATGCTTGCTCACGCAACTCTTCAATTGAGTTGATCAGGTGAGCATCAAGATAGTCACGAAGATCTTCGTCAACCACTGCGTTACAAAGGCAAACTACTTGGGCCATAGGTCAAAATGAGGAGTTAAATCGCACACAAAGCCCATTTTGCCATCGCCTTGATAGAATCGAGCGTATGTTCACTACCTTTCAAGATGCCTTTAGCTTGCTCGCCCACTTAGATGCGGGTGTTTTAGGTATTGTGCTGGTCTCCTTAAAGGTGAGCTTTACTGCCCTACTCTTTGGGACCTTATTAGGCCTGCCCCTGGGGGCATTTTTGGCTACAGAAGAATTTAAAGGGAAAAAAGCCATTATTGTGACCATCAATACCTTGATGGGGGTTCCGACTGTGATTGTAGGCGTGGTGGTTTACCTCATGCTCTCTCGCTCAGGGCCATTAGGGGTCTGGGGCTGGCTTTTCACCCCCAAGGGCATGATCATCGCCCAAACACTGCTGACAACCCCTTTAATTGCAGCCCTAAGCCGTCAGATCCTTGAGGACTCTTGGCGCATTCACCGCGACTCCTTCTTAAGTCTCAGATTACCTGCTTTATCACGTCTGAAATGGCTTGTTTGGGACTGCCGTTTCTCACTAACTATCGCTATTCTGGCAGGTCTTGCAAGAGCCATTTCTGAGGTTGGCGCCGTCATGATCGTCGGTGGCAATATCGATCAATCCACCCGAACGATGACTACTGCGATTGCCCTTGAAACCAGCAAGGGTGATCTACCCTTAGCGCTTGCCTTAGGCATTGTCTTGCTTGGAATTGTTCTCATAGCAAATCTATTTACGTTTGTAGTTCGTCAAGTAGCGGAGCGACGTTATGGTTAATGTGATCGAGCAATTTGAAAGATTTATCGAGCTACGTGACATCACTGTTAAAAGTAATGGTCGCGTCATTCTCAATATTCAACACGAGATTATTCCGGCTGACCGCATTACTGCTTGCATTGGCCCAAATGGGGCAGGAAAAACTACCCTTTTAAAGTTATTAGATGGGCTCATCAAACCAGATACGGGAACAGTGAGTTACTCCTTTGCCAATAAGACTGCATTGCTTTTACATCACACTCCCATGATTAAAGCCTCCACTAGAGCGAATATCAGTATGGTCAAGGATACCGACTCCGCAATTACTGCAGCAGAAATTGAGCAAGTCATCGAACAGGTTGGCTTGCGGAATCTAGTCTCCAGTCCGGCTCACAAGCTATCTGCTGGGGAGCGGCAGAAGCTTTGTCTTGGTCGTGCAATGTTACAAAAGCCAAATTTAGTCTTACTAGATGAGCCTACCGCAAACTTAGATCCAAATACAACCGAGCAAGTTGAAGAGATCATTCGCAAGTTTGATACACAAAATACCAATGTTATTTTTTCCTCACACCAGCTAGCTCAAGTAAAAAGACTAGCGCAATACATCATCTTTATTGATCATGGCGAGATAAAAGAAAAAGGACCCGTAGGTCCTTTCTTTGACGATCCTCAAACGCAAGCTGCTAAACGCTACCTACATCAAGAATTAGTTATTAATTAAATACACTGGTTCATTACTTTGCTGGTGCTGCCGCAGCTACAGGTGCAACAAAAGGCGGAGGTGCTACACAAGCAGCAGGTGCAGGCGTACCAGAAACTCTATATTGATCAGCCACCTTGTTGATTGATTGACATAACTGAAAGGCACCTACTCGACCGGCATACGCAGTCTTTGCATCAGCCAATGTCTTGGCCTCTTGTGCTTCCGGTGTTAACGGAGGCAAAGCTGCAAAAGCAGCTGCGCTTACAAACGAACAGAGCGTGAAAGCAATGATTTTTTTCATGACATTGTCCTTATTTATTCACTTTGTTATACCAGAGCTCATGGTGCTCTTTAGCCCAGGTTGCATCAACATAACCTGTCATCATGCCATCAGAGGAGCCTTGCATGCCGATGGATCCAATATATATATGGCCCATGGCCATTGCGGTCATCAGGACAGATGCTGCGCTATGAATGATGTTTGCTAACTGCATGGTTCCACGGATGTACTGAATTTCCATAAAAGGCACAATCATGTCGAGTACAAAGCCAGAGGCTGAAATTATCAGGCCTAAGAAAGTCATACCAAACCAGAACCAAATTTTCTCGCCGAAGTTGAAGAAACCTGCAGGAGGATGTTTTCCACCAAATAGTCCACCAAATGACTTAATCCAAGTAAGGTCACCTTGCCCTGGGATATTTCTAGTTGCAAACAGCAAGAAGAAAATTACTACGCTCAGAGTAAATAAAGGGCCAGAATAATTGTGGATATTTTTACAAATATTGAGGAAGGTGCCATAAGCAACTCCGCCCATTAAAGGCAATGCAAAAAACTTACCCCACAAAATCAAAATACCAGTTAAAGCAAGGCCAATAAAACTGGCTGCCATTACCCAATGGGTAAAGCGTTCAAAACCACTGAAGCGTTTGATCATTTGA
Organism: Betaproteobacteria bacterium; assembly: GCA_013205155.1. Taxonomy (GTDB): domain Bacteria; phylum Pseudomonadota; class Gammaproteobacteria; order Burkholderiales; family Burkholderiaceae; genus Polynucleobacter. Next base: position 5,998 of record JABMMT010000102.1, read on the forward strand.
CCAGTGAGCGGGGCATGCAATTTGATCGGACCTTTGACCAAAAACACAGCAGCAATACCGAAGAAGGCAATCGCCAATAACCAACCGCCATAAACAGTAATCACACCATTACGAATCACACGCCATTGCTCGCCAGCACGTTGGATTAAAACGCTGGCCTCTTTGTCCGGAATGCTAATAGTGTTGTATGGGTCACTGTTAGCAGAATTCCAAAGGAACTTCTCTCCGACCTGGGCAGAATTCGCAGGCTGAGACTGAGCTTGGGTACCATCTGAGATAGCTCCGAGATTCTTTGGGTAGTCAATGCCACTTGGAGATGGCAGAGGCGGCATTGGGGCGCGTTCTGCTAAACAGACGCCGCTCAGCAAACTGAGTGATACGCCAAGGGCCATGACCCAAGAGCGACTAACACTAGAGAATGATCGATTCATGCAAATATCCTTAAACGTTTTCGTTCTATTTATTGTTGTTTGACTAATCACTTAAAGCGTGAGTACTCAGATTGATTCTGATTACGCTTATTGATCGATTCCGTCCAGCTTGGGTCATTGGTGGGCGTCCAGCCTTTAGTCATGAAGCCATTATCAGCGCCCATGTAAGGTGCAACATCAGGACGTTTAGCTGCTTTAGCAGCAATCTCAGGGGGCTCAGAACACGCTGCGAGAAAAGCTGCTGCTGCCAAGCATAAGCCAAGTGTTTTCAAATTCAATTTCATGACTTAGCTCCTGGAATTTTGCCAGCAGGCGTAGGTTTTGGCGCTGGTGAGTCCATCGGACCATACGCAGTAGACCAACCAAAAATATCTTTGCTTGGATATTTACCATTGGCCTCACGGACAGAAACACGCTTATTGTAGATAGCTGAGATCACTTCGCCATCGCCACCGATCAATGCCTTGGTGGAACACATCTCAGCGCACAATGGCAACTTACCTTCAGCTAAACGATTACGGCCATACTTCTCGAACTCTGCAACACTGCCGTTTGCCTCAGGACCACCGCTACAGAATGTGCACTTATCCATTTTGCTTCTTACGCCAAATGCGCCTGAACTCAAGAACTGAGGCGCACCAAATGGACATGCAAATGAACAGTAGCCACAACCAATGCAGATGTCTTTGTCATGCAAGACCACGCCTTCGTCAGTGCGGTAGAAGCAATCTACCGGACAGACTGCCATACAAGGTGCATCTGAGCAGTGCATGCAAGCAACTGAGATTGACTTTTCTTTACCGATGATACCGTCGTTCACCGTAACTACACGGCGGCGATTGACACCCCAAGGTACCTCGTTGTCGTTTTTACAAGCTGTGACACAACCATTGCATTCGATGCAGCGTTCTGTATCACAAATAAATTTCATTCTTGCCATTGTGTTCTCCTGACTTTATTTTTTAACTTAGGCAAATTTTTCGATTTGGCACATGGTGGTTTTGGTCTCTTGCATCATCGTTACCTGATCATAGCCATAGGTGGTCGCGGTATTCACGGACTCGCCTAGGACGATTGGTGATGCACCTTCTGGATAGAATTTGCGCAAGTCTTTGCCTTCCCACCAACCTGAAAAGTGAAATGGTACAAAGGCAGTTCCTTGATCAACACGCTCAGTAACCATTGCGCGCACTTTGATCTTGGCTCCAGTTGGTGATTTAACCCAAACATAGTCCCAATTTTTAATTCCGCGGGCTTCTGCAGCCTTTGGATTAATTTCCACAAAGTTCTCTTGCTGTAACTCTGCCAACCAAGGATTAGATCGAGTCTCCTCACCGCCACCTTCATACTCAACTAGACGGCCTGAGGTCAATATGATTGGGAACTTCTCATAGAGCTTCTCTTTTAAGTTCTGTTCCTGAACCGTTTTGTACAGGGTGGGCAAGCGCCAGAAATTCTTCTTATCAGCCGATGTTGGGTACTTACGCATCATGGGTTCGTTAGTACTGTACAAAGCCTCACGGTGAATTGGAACTGGATCTGGGAAGTTCCAAACTACTGCACGTGCCTTAGCATTACCAAATGGATGGCAACCGTTCTTCATCACCACGCGCTGAATACCGCCGGACAAATCAGTCTTCCAGTTTTTACCTTCGGCAGCTTTTTGCTCATCCTCGGTCAACTGATTCCA
>JABMMT010000103.1 GCA_013205155.1 Betaproteobacteria bacterium
CTTCCAGCACTGGTTAAACATTGGCAAGAAATTGGAGTCCGAAGGGGCCGTATTGCCCAAGATCTATTGTGTGAACTGGTTCCGCAAAGACGAGAACGGTAAGTTTGTATGGCCAGGATTTGGCGAGAATATGCGTGTTCTTTCTTGGGTCTTAGGTCGCGCAGAAGGTACCGCAAACGGCAAAGAAACACCATTTGGTATCACACCTGAATATGCAGATATGCATTGGGGTGGCCTTGATTATTCCGCGGAAAAATTTGCTAAAGCCATCAAGGTTTCAGTAGATGACTGGAAGAACGAACTAAAACTGCATACCGAGTTGTTTGATCATCTTGGCGATCGCTTACCTAAAGAGCTAAAAGACACGCGCGCAAAAATCGAACAACGGCTGAACGCTTAAGTTTTAGCACCGCTCGTTTTATTTAGACCCTCTTCCGTGACGCACTCCCAACACCATGAAATAGTGGTAATTGGGGCAGGCATTTGTGGGGCGACCATTGCCAATGAGTTGCTCGAGCGTGGTAAAGCGGTTTGTATTATTGACGCCGCATCCTCACCAGCCACCGCCTGTTCAAGCCATGCCTATGCGATTGCACACCCCCATATTGGCAAAGGATCCCCACGCTTATTGCGTTTAACGCGCATTGCTTTTTTGCTTGCCGAGGCCCGTTGGGGCTCAGTTTGGCAGGCGCATGGCATTTTTCAGCCGACAAAAAAAGATAAAGAATTTGTACTCGAAGAGCTTGAAGATTATCTCAATACTTTAGAGCTTGATAACACGATGGCAGTGCCATTAAATGCGCGAGATGCCAAGAAGGTCTGTGGGATTTCACAGAGCGGCGTTTGGTTGCCGCGTGGCGCTTCTTTGAATTTATTAGAGACCACACAACACTTATTACAAGAACACAGTCGATTAACTTGTCTGTGGAACACCAGGGTTGTGCGCCTCGAAAATCGGGATGAAAAATGGTTTTTATTTAATGAGGCCGATCAGCCCATTTTGTCGGCTGATAAGCTTGTCATCGCAGCAGCTATGGAGAGTAAGGCCTTGGCGAATAGTGTTGGAGTGCGCTTGCCACTCAAGCCCGTGCGCGGACAGCTCAGTATTTTCTCAGTTGCTCCAAATGATCCATGGGCAGCTAAATTACCCAGCGTTGGAATTTCAGGAGACGGTTATTGTTTGCCGGCAGAGCATTTAGAGGATGGTAGTTATCGTTGGATTGTGGGCTCTAGTTTTGATGAGGGAGAGGATAATCTATCCCCAAGAGATAGCAGCGATGAATTTAATCGCGCTCAAGCAAAAGGCCTGGTTCGCTACTTTGAGGGCGACCCTGATGGCTTGAAAAAGCTAGGAGAGTTTGTTGGCATACGCTGTGTGGCGGGCGACCGCCTGCCAATGATCGGCGTGCTTGCTCAGCGACCAGGAATTTTTCTGGCAACCGCCTTAGGGTCGCGTGGCATTTTGTGGTCAGCTTTGGCGGCTAAGCTGATTGCTACTCAAGTACTCAATGAGGACTTAGCCTTGCTAGCGCGTTTTGGTTTGGCTGCTGACTTAGTGGCTGCGCTTGCGCCGGCCCGCTTCTTTGCTGGCGCCTTGGCAGCACCCCCTGCTTTGGGTGCCTTAGCCTCGAACTCAAAGCCCGTTTTTCCTTCGGGCCCTAAAACTAGATAAGCCTTAAAGCCTCGACCAGTTCGGTTGGACTTAAAGTTAGTCAACAAATCTGTTCTGCCTTCTTTTAATAACTTTTGAATTTGTTCAGCAGAAATTTCCTGCTGCAGGACGACTTTGCCAGTTTTGAAATCGCAGGATTTATTTGGGCCAGTATTCTTTTCGCATACATAACGCATGCCATCTTCATAAATTGCGCCTGAGCATTTGGGGCATGCCCCTAAAGCCTGACGACCGGTGAAATCAATGGCTTCAGTCTCTTCTTCTTGAGCGTTTCCAAAGTCAAACTCCAGCTTGAAACCAGCATTAGGGTAATCAGCATCATCCTCCGGAATCTCGCTTAATTTGATGATTGCTGCAAATGGACGGCCTATTTTGCTGCGGAATCCCTGTAATGGCCCAATGGTTTTTTCTCGGAGCAATTCTTCTACTTCTGGATATTCAAAGGCACGACCACCAGGCGTTTTACTAATTGTGAAGCCACACTTTTCACAAGCAAAACGACGATAGTTTTCCTTCACTGGGCCTTTGCAATGAGGACAGGGAGTGCTCATGGTCGCATAGTCGCCAGGTATGGTGTCGCTGTCATACTCTTTGGCGCGCTTGACAATCCGCTGAGTCATTTGCGCAATTTCTTGCATGAAGGTATCGCGATTCATCTTGCCCTGCTCAATCAGCGACAACTTGTTTTCCCAGTTTCCCGTGAGATCTGGGCGCGTTAGCTCTTCAACATCGAGCCCACGCAATAAAGTCATTAATTGAAATGCTTTAGCAGTTGGAATAAGCTCACGCGCTTCACGCACAATATATCTTTCAGCAAGCAACCCTTCAATGATGGCGGCTCGAGTAGCTGGAGTGCCTAAGCCCTTTTCAGCCATTGCCTCGCGCATTTCATCATCATCTACCCACTTGCCTGCGCTCTCCATTGCAGAAAGCAGGGTTGCTTCGGTATAGCGTGCTGGAGGCTTCGTTTTTAGCGGAACCGCTACAACAGATTCAGCCTGGACGGTTTCGCCCTCCTGCACCGCCACTAACTCATCATCGGCCTGATTGGATCTGCCATAGACAGTCAGCCAACCAGGATTAATCAGTACGCGCCCTTCGGTTTTGAAGTGATGTCCAGAGGCTTCAGTGATACGGGTTGTGACGCGGAATTCAGCAGCAGGATAAAAGACTGCCAAGAAGCGCCGCACTACTAAATCGTATAGCTTGAATTCTGGCTCACTAAGATTTTTTGGTGTTTCGAGGGTGGGAATAATCGCAAAGTGATCTGAAATCTTAGAATTATCAAAAATTCGTTTATTGGGTTTAATCCAGCCATATCCTGCTTTGCCTTTTGGATCTTTAGGATCCCCTTGCAGAATTTGTTTAGCAAATGATCGGTATTCTTGAGAATGCTCTGCAAGAATTTCCATAGTTTGCTTTACGGTGTCTAAGTAATCTTCAGGAAGTGCCTTTGCATCAGTTCGAGGATAAGTTAAGACCTTATGGCGCTCATAGAGGGCTTGAGCCAAGCCCAAAGTATTTTTTGCGGAGAAGCCAAAGCGTGCATTAGCTTCACGCTGTAAGCTTGTTAAGTCAAAGAGTTGGGGTGCTAACTGGGTTGCTGGCTTCGCCTCTTCCGTGACGGTTGCTTTTTTATCTCGACAGGCAGCCACAATACTTTGCGCAGCAGCTTCACTCCAAAGACGATTCTCACGAGCATCTGGCTCAGCAACATCTTTCTTAAACTTAGGGTTAAACCAGCGCCCCTCATAAACCCCAGCTGCTGCAATAAATTCAGCCTTCACTTCCCAGTAATCTTTCGATACAAATTTGCGAATGAGCTCTTCACGCTCAACAACAATGGATAGTGTTGGTGTTTGTACGCGACCAACAGTGGTTAAAAAGAAGCCCCCACTCTTGCTATTAAAAGCAGTCATAGCTCGGGTACCATTAATGCCTACCAACCAGTCAGCCTCAGAGCGGCAGCGGGCCGCATCGGCCAAGGGCTGCATATCAATATCTGAACGTAGGCTAGCAAAGCCATCTCGTATGGCAGCAGGCGTCATGGATTGCAACCAAAGCCGTTGAATCGATTGCGATGCTTTAGCATGCTGCGCAATTAAGCGAAAAATTAACTCACCTTCGCGCCCCGCGTCACAAGCATTAATTAAAGTAGTGACATCTTTTCTTTTAATGAGCCTTTGTAAAACCTTAAGGCGCGCTTCAGTTTTAGCGATAGGGCGTAAATCAAAATACGGCGGCACTACTGGCAAGTTTGCAAAAGACCATTTGCCCCGTTTGACCTCAAACTCTTCAGGCGCAGCAATTTCCAATAAATGGCCTACCGCAGAAGAGATAACAAAATTATCGCCTTCAAAATAATCTTCATGCTTTGTAAAACCACCCAGTGCTTTCGCAATGTCATTGGCAACCGAGGGTTTCTCTGCAATGATCAGTGTCTTGGGGTGATCCACGGTTGAAGTTTTGGAGCTGCTTTTGATAGATGCTTTAGCCACGCGTTTGCCTAAATTTGAGCCTGAAATGATGTTTTATTGGGGAAAAAGCTTGACCAATTTAAACTAATTCAGTATTTGGTCTACTGCTTATCCCTTTTTTATTATTAACCGATAAATCAAGAAAAGTCCAAAATTACCCTATTCGGATCTTTTTGAGCCTCCTAGTTTCGATGTATTTTTGTGAAAAAACACCTTTTAACAATATTTAAAGCGGGGTTTTCTAAAAAATGAGGTCTTCTAGGACTTCTTTTGGGCTACACACTAGTTTTGCACCTTGTTGGATTAGCCTGTGGCACCCACCTGAAATTGGGCTACTAATGCAACCAGGAAGGGCAAAAACCTCCCTTCCCAAATCGGCAGCAATTCGGGCAGTAATTAAGGAGC
>JABMMT010000104.1 GCA_013205155.1 Betaproteobacteria bacterium
AATTGCTAGTCATGCATTTGACGAGATCCGTTTGCTTGCCCCCGTACCAAGACCCCGTAGAAATATTTTTTGTGTTGGCAAAAACTATCACGAACATGCTAAAGAATTTTCTAATAGTGGATTTGATAGTAGCGTTAAACCAGGTGAAGATATTCCAAGTCACGCTATTTTCTTTACCAAACCTCCAGAGTCAGTTACTGGCCCCAATACAAACGTCATCATCCCGACTGCAATATCAACTGCGATAGATTACGAAGCAGAACTCACTATCGTGATTGGAAAAGGCGGCAAAGGCATTAGCGAGGCAGATGCAATGAAGCATGTCTGGGGCTACACCGCCATCAATGATGTGACAGCTCGTGATTGGCAGCAACGTCATAAACAGTGGTTTTTAGGCAAGAGTTTTGATACCTTTTGCCCTATGGGCCCATGGGTGGTAACTGCCGATCAACTAGATGCCAATGATATCTCTGTGAAATGCTGGGTCAATGGTGAGTTACGCCAAAATTCGAATACCAAAGATTTGATATTTGATATCCCCAATATGATTGCCACCGTATCTGCTGGCATCACGCTCTACCCTGGCGATCTCATCGCTACTGGCACTCCTGTTGGCGTAGGGATTGGGTTTAAACCACCAAAGTATTTAGTTAATGGCGATGTAGTCGTTGTTGAAATGGGAGGTATTGGCAAATTAGAAAATACCTTTATTGAAAAATAGAGCCGTAAGACATCGTCATTAGCATTGAATTCACTCTAGGGTAGATCTCCATGTACTTACCAAAGCATTTTGAAGTAACTGATCCTGAAATCCTTGCCGATCTGATTGAGAAATATCCTTTGGCTACACTCATTGGATCAATAGGGGATGCGATGGAAGTCAATCACCTTCCCCTCATGTTAAGTAAGGATCGTTCGCGCTTGTTTGGGCATGTTGCCAAAGCAAATCCTTTACTCAAGATCGCTGAGCAGGCAGTACCCAACTTAACGGCTGTATTTAACGGTCCCAATGCTTATATCACGCCATCTTGGTACCTCACCAAAAAAGAAACTGGGAAGGTGGTTCCCACTTGGAATTACGCTGTGGTGCATGCGCAAGGAAAAATCAACGTCATTCAAGACAATGTATGGCTTCATGGTCATGTTACCCAAATGACTAATACACATGAGCCGACTTATCAGTCCCTTTGGAAGGTAGACGATGCTCCCGATGAATATATACAAATGATGCTCAATGCAATTGTTGGTATTGAAATTGAAATTACCAGTTTGGTAGGCAAATTCAAATTAAGCCAAAATCGTCCTGCAGAAGATTATGAGGCAGTGCTGAACGAATTAAGAGCTTCTACAAATCAAGAGTTACAAGACATGACTCACTTTATGAAGCCCACTTAGGGCGTAATGTAGCCATACTGACGCAAAATGCTCTTTGCTTGAGGGCTTTGTATAAATCGATATAGATTCAATGCCTCGGGTGGTGCCCCCTTCATTAATACCATGCGCTGCTGAATCGGTTGATACTGTCTATCGTCGACTAAAACATAACTAGCATGCTTTATCACTTCAGGTGATGCGGCCAAAGACAGAGCAGTAAAACCTAAATCAGCCGCGCCAGACGCTACGTACATTGTTGCAATACCAATGTTATCTCCATAGATGAGCTTGTCTTTAGCAAGCTCCCATAAACCTTCTGACTTAAGATATTCAATAGCAGCCTTTCCATATGGCGAAAGTTCTGGCTTGGCAATCGCAAGCTTATTCGCCCTAGAGATTGCCTTAGCGATGTCAGCCTTATTGTTTGCGATAGGAGGATTTGAACTTTTTTTAGCAATCAATGCCAATTTACCAATGGCATAGATCAACCCCTCATCAACTGTTTTGCCGTTTTTATAAAGCTCAAGCGGAAAATATTCATCTGCCGCAATCAACAGATTGTAAGGAGCTCCATTCATGATTTGAGCAGTAAAGTTACCTGATGATCCAAATACCACCCTGAAATCAGCTTTGCTAGTCGCCCGAAATGCTGTGTTGATTTCAGCAAAGGCGTCTTTCATGTTCGCTGTAACTGCGATCGTGATGGGCTGAGCTCCTAAGCTTTGCGCACAAAATAACAGAAGAACAGCAATAGTAGAGCGCATCGTTTTTTCCATATAAACCACAATTGATTCAGTTTAAATCCAGCCAGCAATTTGACGCTTTAAACCGATCGATTTATAGCCAGGAATCTCCTCCGATAACTGTCGAATCTTACGAACTAGCTTTGCAACGTCTTTGTCCAATGCCAATTCATCTGACATTGCCAAAAAAAAGAGTTCGTCCTTTAGTTGAATAAAGTCTAGGCCATTTTCAATTGCAATGCTTTTAACCCCCATACCAACATCCGCTTTTTTCGCCAAAATGGAGGTTGCAATCGCAGTGTGGGTAAACTCTTCGCGCTCATAGCCCCTGATCTTCTTGGGATCAATTTTTTCTTTATTCAATACTGTATCTAAGAGTAAACGTGTACCAGAACTTTTTTGCCGATTAATAAATCGAATATTTGGGCGTAGTAAATCTCGTACACCTGTAATGTTCAGAGGATTCCCCTTGCTAATCATCAGACCCTGCACTCTTTTCATGACTGGAAATATTTGCATCCCTTCCTTTTGCAAGCGCTTGGCAATCGTCTTTGACGCCTGAAGATCCGAGACGTGGTAGCCAGCAATGTCTGTTTCATAATTGAAGAGGCGCTCTAAGGCCTCACCAGAGCCTGCGATACCAAGCTCAAACTTATCAAAACCAGAAACTGCAGCCTGAATAATGGGATCACTACTGCTTACAAACCTCCAACGCTTCTGGGACTTATTCCGAAACAATGCAAACTCCTCTTCTAAATGGACGAGGCTTGTTTGTCCCAGTCTAAGGGTCTTTTCATCAAAATCTTCGGTAAATTGAATGAGGTATTTCGCATATTCAGAGAGTTGTGAACCATGTCCCCGAACTCGCTCCATTAATTTGAAGCCCAGTGCCGTCTCCACCTCATTGACCTTTTGCCATACATTTCGATAGGACAGG
>JABMMT010000105.1 GCA_013205155.1 Betaproteobacteria bacterium
CATTTAAGCAGGGGCTGCATGAATATATCCACTACTACAACCATGATCGAATCAAGCAAAAGCTAAAGGGATTAAGTCCGGTTGATTACCGAACTCAATCCCTCGTGCTAACCTAACTAAACTGTCTAACTTTTGGGGGTCAGTTCATTCGGGTGGTTTTTTCATTTGAACTTTTATGTATAAGATGCTCTTTTTATATAATGACTTTTTAAACGACACTTAGTGGAATAGCTATGTTTAACTTTTCTAAGTTAAGTATCCCGATTATTCAGGCGCCCATGGCTGGCGGCATCAATAACCCAAGACTTGCTTCGCAGGTTTCTAATGCTGGTGGTGTAGGTAGTTTCGGTTTCTCATACAGCACCCCACAAAAAATTAGTGAAGATTTAGTTGCTACAAGAGCTTTAACAAATGGCCCCATTAACGCCAACTTTTTTGTGTTCAGCCCAGTTGAATTACCAGAACAAGCTATTCAAGAAAAGGCCATTGAAGTAATACAAAGTTTACCGATTGAAGGCGAGTATTTAGTTTCGATACCAGAGGCCCCTTTTTATCCTGACATTGAGGAACAACTTCATCCTGTGTGGGAACATTGCCCAGAAATTCTCACTTTCCATTTTGGGATTCCGCCGCTGAGTGTTATTGAAAAGGCGCATTCATTAGGAATTGCTGTTGGCATTACTGCGACAAGTCTTAAAGAGGCAAAGGTAGGTGAAAAAGCTGGCGCTGATTTTATTGTGGCGCAAGGCATTGAGGCGGGCGGACATCGGGGTATGTTTAATCCTGATGAGGAGGATGAAAAATTAAGCGCGATTGATTTGACTAAGCTATTAGTGGGGAATTGTTCAATTCCTATTGTTGCAGCAGGCGCCATAATGGATGGGATAGATATAGCTAATGCTTTGAAGTCTGGTGCTGTAGCCGCTCAACTGGGAACAGCCTTTTTATGTTGTGAGGAGTCAGGCGCCTCGCCCGCCCATAAAGAGTATTTACTGAATCATCATATTAGAGGCTCAGTATTTACGACAGGTTTTTCAGGAAGACCTGCTCGAGGTATAAACAACGAATTTATTCGAATGATGGAGGGCAAAATGGTTTTGCCTTTTCCAATACAAAATACGATGACAACATCGCTAAGACATTTAGCAGGCAGAACCAACAATGGTGAATACCAGAGTTTATGGGCTGGAGAAGACTATTCCAGAACGAGAGAGCTCAACGCTCAGAATCTGATGTTAGCCTTAAAAGAGGAGCTTTTTATTGCTCTTAGCTGAAATACGATCAGACATGCTTGCGCCTAGCCGATTCCGCCCAGGCCCATCAAGAAACGCTAAAACCTAGTGGTTACAGAAAAAGCTACCGCAAGGCCTGTTTGATAATTTGTGTTGTAGGGCGTGGCACCATTCACATCTGTCACAGATAGTCTTCCGCCGACATTAGCTGCTAGGTATAAATTAGCATTAGTACTTGGATCTATAGAGTAGCTCAAGCGAGTGAAGACTGGTATGAAAGTGTTTTGACCAATGCCGTTGGGCGTGTAATTAGAATTGCTTAATCTAAAGCGATAGGATCTATAAGCGGCACCTCCAGCAATGCTCCATTTATTTGCCAATGCATAAGAGAGCTCAAGTCCAGCGCCACCAGATGGACCTGCTGGCAGAGGATTATTTAGAGTCCACTTATCATTGATCTTCCAGTTGATTAAAAGGAAAGGAAACACCCTTGTTTTATCAACTTGACGAAATACGCCTGTACCAAGACCAATAGTCAAATCCTTAGAATATGTTTTGGCAGCACTAGCAATGGCACCATACGTAGCAGACCCTGCCGTTCCAACACCATTTTCAGCGACCCAATCAACGGTCGGAGCAAATCCAGCGCTCCAACCTGCATCAAGCTTTTGAAAATAGCTTAGTCCTATGCCAGGGCTTTGAATTCCCTTCCATGGAGTTTTATTTCCATAGCCACTAGGATTGCTCCAAGACCAATCTTGATAGCCATCTCGCAAATTTAGTCCAATGCTTGAATTTGTATCAAGTTGGTAGCGATTATTTAGATTTACATTAGCATCTTGCCAATTAAAGCTGCCGCCCGAACTAATGTTGGTATTAAATTGGTTAATCGCATTGATATTTAAAGAGGTAACTACTGAACCAACAGGAAGATTTTGTGGCCCAAAGTTTTGAGCAAGTGCCATGGGCGTACTTAAGATTGCTGTGACAAAAAATAGTTTGTGGTGAATTGAGATTTTCATGCCTTTGAACTTTCGAGGTAGCCAGTTTGTTAGATATTAAAGGAAATTCAAAAAGGGATTTACCCTTCAATTTACCTTGGGTATCCCCTTAAGAGGCACCCCTTAAAAGGACCATCTGAAGGTTTATTTCTTGTGATGTAGTTTAAAACGACATTCTTAATGATCTTTAGTACTATCTAGATCATGGAAACAGCCAATCAAATCTTTTTTATTGCTTTTTCGCTAATTGGTTTGGGGTTATTTTTAAGTGCCCTGTATCAATATCGCGCCAATAGAGCAAGTGAATTCAGTATCTATTGGCCCTTAAGCATAGGACTTTTTTCCCTATCCTCTTTTAGTTTTGGTATTGCCTTGTGGACGCATAAGTTTTTTCTCACAATAGCCAATACCTCATTTATTGTTTCGGTTTTTCTTCTCATATTTTTATATCGCTCTTGGAATCAACGCCCATTTACGAAGATTCAAACTTTACTTTTGTGGCTCATTCCAGTATTCATTTTCTTTTTCTACGACTACTTGAGGGTAATACCAGAGACCTTTAAGCAACGTGTGGCTTTAATAACAATTACACAAGAGTTATTTTTAATATGGCAAATATGGGAATTACTAAAGTATTACAAGACAGACCGAACGATATTGGTAAGGTGGCTAATTTTTTTATCAGCATTTACTTTGCTTGGAGAAACCTGTAGAACCGTTTGGGTATTGTTTGGAAGTACTCAAACTAATTTCTTTCTATATGCTCAAGACGCTGTAGCCTTAACCCTTTTATGGATTGGTTATGGCAGTACGATATTAGTCTATGTGGCCTTAGGCAGTTTTTATTTAGAAAAACAGATTAAAAAAGAAAATGAAATTATCAATGCCTTAAAGAGCACTAAAGAAGAAAA
>JABMMT010000106.1 GCA_013205155.1 Betaproteobacteria bacterium
GACCATTCACCAGAAGTAGCTGAAATGGCACTAGCCCACACGATTGGTAATAAAGTTGAAGCAGCCTATCGAAGGCGAAATTTGCTTGAACGCAGACGCAAGCTGATGACCGACTGGGAATCCTATTGCATTACTGGTACATGGGGGAATGTTCTAGCATTCCCTGAACAAAAAGCTGCTTAAACTAGCAATATCACGACTAGGTTCGCTACCGAAAAAGGGATACCTACACCCCCTGTCGTGATTTCTAACTGTAGGTTGCTTGTAGGAGCAGTCTATGAACAAAAGAATTCAATCAAAAATTGAATCTAAGCATCTTTTGAATGAGAAGTTATTAGAACTCTTTGATGCTTATTCTGAATTAGATATTGATGCAATAGATAAATCTATTGATGCTCTAAAAAAAGAAAATTTACTTCTTTTTGAGATTGCTAAAATAACTCTGCTTTATATTCATACCCAAGAAATTATTGAATCCGAAATTCCTACTGGCGCAGGATCGCCAGTTATAGATGAAAACCAAGAAATCTTAGAGCGTGCCTATAACGAGTACTGGGAAAAATATGAAAAAGCTCCCAACGAACCGCAATGGTTTGATTGGCTAGAAAGATCTAAGTACGATCCCATCAAAAATTATATAGTCGCAGCTGAAACAAAGTTTGGAAGGACAAAAAATGGTTGGGGGAAAGAGAAAGTGAGGAAAGACCTTGCTAAATTTAAATCTATGAAATATCAAATAATGAAATTAATAGAAAAAATCCACAGTACGAAATAATTCATACCTGCTACAAGAGGTATCAAGTATCGATAATTACTTACATGTTTAACCAAAGGAGAAAAACATGGAAGCCAGCAATAACCAGTTACTTCGTATTCAGGTAGTTAGCAACCTCACCTCACTAGCCAAGTCCACTATCAATTTATGGGTGACAAAAGGCAAATTTCCAAAGCCACTGATGCTATCGCCTACTGTTAAGGTCTGGCGGCTACAGCAACTATTGGACTTTATAGACGAGCAGGTAAAAGAAGCAACTTAATAAAACAAAACCCCGCTGTGCTGGCGGGGTCACTTTGCTTAAAACTCTTTTACTTTCGGAAATTTTATCATGTCAGAAAACACAAATCAAGCATTAGATATCTCTTTGACACCAGAAATGTTGGCCAAATATCTGCGCTGGGAAGTTCCTACCAAATCAGATATTAAACAAGCTCTAGCGACCGAACATAAATATCCTATAGAGGCTTTTCCCACCCTCATACAAGATGCTATTTTAGAGGCTGTTGCAACAATTAAATGCCCCCTCGCCTTAGCTGCTAATTCAGGCCTTGGCTGCCTAAGCGCAGCCTCTCAAGGTCTATTTGATGTGGCAAGGGACAGAACCCAAATAAGTCCTGTATCGTTAGCGCTGGTAACAATTGGCGAGTCTGGTGAACGGAAAACAGCTGTAGATAATACATTAAATAGCTCTATCATTGAATGGCAATCCAAGCAAAACCACACGCTCAAAGAAAATCTTCGGCTCTTTGATCTACAAAGAAAAGACAACCCTGAAATTAAAAAGCCAAGTCACAAAAAATTATTGTTTTCAAAAGGCACAAGCGCCCAACTCATTGCTAATCTTGGTCAATATCCATGTACATTTATCCACTCTAATGAGGCAGCAACAGTTTTAAGCGGTCAAGCCACTAAATCAGAAAATTTTATTGAGACGCTGGGTGTTTGGAATCGTGGCTGGGACGGTCAAATGCTTACAAATGACACTAAAATGAGTGGATATGAATCCGTAGCTAATCCAAGAGTGACCACTTGTCTCATGCTGCAAGAGTCGGTGTATCAACACTTTGCCAATGCTAATGGTGGCATGGCTTCATCAACTGGGTTGCTAGCAAGATGGTTAATCTCAAGACCAGAATCAACCATTGGTGGCAGATGGTACACAGAGCCAAGTAATATTGATGTTAAAGACTTAAAGCTGACAAAATATCACAACTTATTAACAGGCTTACTTAATTCTCCTCTTGAATTTGACGATTATGGGACATTAAAACCAAGGGTTCTCACATTGGAAAATGATGCCAAATCTTGTTGGGTCGAGTTTCACGACCATGTGGAACGCTCTATTGCTTCTGGTGAAGAGCTTGCTTCAATAACAAGTTGGGGTGCAAAAGCTGCCGAGCAATTAGCAAGATTAGCAGCATTATTTCAAATAGTCGAAACGAATACCAAGTCAACGGTAGTAAAAAAACATAATATTGAAAATGCTATAAAACTCGTTGTTTATTACATGAGCGAAGTTTTAAAACTTAATAACTCTAGTAAAAATTTGGTGAATGAAAAAGTGTTGCGGTGGTTAATAGCTTATTGCAAAAAAAATAATACTAATCACATTGTTAAATACACCGTTCAGCAAAAAATTCACAACGACTTAAGGAAAAATAAGGAGCAACTAAATGATGCATTTATTGCCTTAGCAGAACATGGCTATATTCAAGAAATAGAGACCGAGAATAAACTCTTTATTTTTGTAAATCCAAATCTGTTGGTTGATTAAATGAATATATTTGAAAAACTTTTGGAAATTTCAAATGGTGTAAAACCTGCTAATTGTGCTAAATCTATAACCAACTTAGATAATTGCCAGACCAAAAAAACTGCTAAGTCTGCTAATCAATATAGTGATTTAGCGAATTTAGCAGGAAATATAAATAGTCAAAAATACATTGCAGAATTTAACCAACTGTTTATTTATTTGGTAAAGCGTCAAGGCTGGAATGCGGAAGATCAAGCTACTTGGCTGTCAGATCTCCAGAGTGAGCCAGAGAACACAATGGTCTGCTTGAGGGCGCTGCGAAGATCATGGGATGCTGGCAAGTATGGAGTTTTAGATAGTCTAGAGGGCGTGGAGTAACGGCATTCCCTTTTTTCCCTTACAACCCAAATCTTATCCTTGCTACGCCACTTGAGAGGTCTACTCTCACCATTTTGCTAACCTGATAGTTCGGCTCATTTGTGATCTCTTGGATGATTCTGCTAAGCCTTATTTGGGCTATCTGACCAAATTCAGATCGCTCACCATTGAGGACTGCATATAAGGTCTGCCGTGAGATCCCCGCCCTACTTGCTATGGCTGAAATGGGTAAAACTTGATCGCCATATTGAAGGCGCTTTTGATGCATTTTTAGCCAAACTTGAATTTGAGCTATCGATAGAGTTGCAATCATTAGAAAATCGGCTTAGTAGGTTTGTATGTCATCGCTAAATCTTGAGTTATTGCGATCTTATCCCAAGGGATGTTAGGTCTTCTTTGCAATTTAAATTGTCCATTAATTCCATTGAAAGATCCCGTATAGATATCAAAAGAAAAATTAGCAGGGATTTCTGAAGCATCACAATCATAGTTATTAAATTGTATTAGGTGATTTTCTCTTTTACATATTACAAATTCATAGCCAATGATAGATCCGCCTTTTCTCAACAATAACTGAGGAATCGCAAGCTGTGTTGGGCCTGACAAAATAACTCTATTTCCTTTGATTTTGAGGGCGATTTGCTCTTTAAACTTATACTCAGTCTCTCCGCCCGCCACAATAGAACCTAAATGATTTTCAGACAAATCTCCTGTACAAGAATATGTTCCATCCCCACTATATGAGCTACAACCACAAAGCACCAAAGACACCATTAAAAAATAATTTTTTTATGAGCCAAGAATCGTCTCTCAAATTGATTTTCTATTGAGTTTTAGCAAAGAAAATTTAATGTGTTGTCTTGTCTATAGAAAAAATAGGAATGCTTTCAACAATTTTTTATTTGACAATGACTGGGATTGCAATTTTGTTACATTTAACATCATATGCACTCCAATTCTCATAACCATTACTAATTATTGGTTTGTAGTTAACGGTTTCAGTTTTTTTGGTAATTGTGGAATATTTAGAAAGATTTCCAGAGTAATCAATTAGCTCTGATAACCTAAGTTTGTTATCTTTAAGTATGAGCCTATGACTTAATTTTCCAGAAACATCGATAGGATCTTCTACAATAAACTCCCAGCGATTAGCATCAATTTTTCTTAATGAGCATTTAAATTTTTCTCCACTTTCTTCTTTGCTTGAATATTCCGGCTTAAACCAAGTACCTCTTATGCCTCCTAACGAATTACTTGAGCAAGTAAGATTATTGATCGTTATTGATTGAATGGAACAAGATTCAAAACCATATAACTCCTTCGGGATATAGCTAAAGTAAAAAATAAATAATCTGTCTTTATCAATAACACCATCCTCAGATTGTTGGGTTGTTATGTAAGCATTAACTGAAGGTAACTCCTTCTTTTGAGCGCTAACATTCGATCCAAAAAGAAGTGGTAAAAGTAAAACTAAAAATCTTAATAATTTATTTTTTTGGTACATATACTTTTTTGCCACTATCATTAATGTAGTACTGCCCTCCACGAGGTCCTGTGTAGATAGTTCGCCCAGAACCATAGTTTTGAGCATCTGGTGAATAATCCTGCGCCTTAGTGCCTTGACTGCCGGTGTAGGGATTGCTATTACCTTGCGTAGAGTAGTTGTCGGTATTAGTTGAGTTTGGCGAAGAGCGAATATAACCGTTCACATAAGTACCGTCTTTCTTGGTATACCCATTGACATAGGTATCAGCAAAAGCACTAAATATGGTGAGAAGAAGAGCTAGTAATACGAGTATTCGTTTCATATCTATCCCCTAGAGTGTCCTCTTTACATCTTATTCCTACTATAGTGGGAAGACAATAAGCAGTCAAAACCGAACAATCCCCTTATGGGGAAAAAAATGGATGTTTCGGTTGCTTTTGGGAAAACCCTTAGGCGCTTGCGAATCGCTAAAAAGCTTACTCAAGAGGAACTAGGACTAGAAGCGGGTTTAAGGCGAACCTTTATTAGTTCGTTGGAATTAGGTCAAAAGCAGCCCTCAATAAGTACGATTCAGAAACTAGCAGTTGTTTTAGAGATCAGCATGTCAAAACTACTTCAACAAGTAGAAAAAGACCTAA
>JABMMT010000107.1 GCA_013205155.1 Betaproteobacteria bacterium
GGCCAGAACCATATCGCGAGAGAATTATTGCCTATGGCGATACCTCGGATGCAGGCCTGAAATTAAAAATGGAATTTGTAGCCAATGAAATGCAACAGCGCTTGGTAAGTCTTGGTTTTCATTGGAATGATGTTACGTGCGCGCAAGCATACTCAGTGCATAATATTGGCAGCTTAGTAGAAGAGATCTTTGCTAAGCAAAAGCGAATGCACTGTGGCATTAATTGGTATTTTACTAGGCCTCCAGTTGCAGGACTTGATTTTGAGATGGATCTTCGGGGTTCGGTAAAGCAAATTTTTATATGAGCCTGAATTAGCGCTAGTACATTGGTGTCGTTGAATAATCAGAAACAATAAAAGACACAATGCAATTATTTCGTCAATATCTCGTCTTCATTTCATTACTGATTGGAGTCACTATCGGTCTGGGAAGCCTCGGCGTCTCTAGTGGATCGATGGCTGCAGACGTGCAACAGATTCAAGCAAGTCAGATGATTGCCTTAGCGGATCAAGAGGCCCCAGAGTTATTAAAAACTCTAGAGGAGTTAGTTGCAATAGAGTCTGGCAGCACGGATTTGGAAGGCTTAGCGCAAATACAAGCCGCTATCGGCAAGAAATTAGACAAACTGGGCATTCCTTATCAAGTTGTTCAGGGTAGTGGGAATACGAAAACTGGTGCGATGATTCTAGTGAAGATCAAGGGAAGTGGTACAGCAAAAATTGCCATGATCGCTCATATGGATACGGTTTATCAAAAAGGCGATAGCAAGAAGCAGCCGTTTAGAGTGGCTGATGGTAAGGCTTATGGATTGGGTATTCAGGACAATCGCGCTGGCATAGCAGTCATTTTGCATACACTGAAGATTATCAAAGCGGCAGGAATAAATTCATTTGGTGAGTTCACCATTTTGATCAATGCAGATGAGGAGATTGGTTCGCCTGGCTCCAAAGAAGCGATCATGGCATTAGGTGAAGCAAATGATTTAGTCATCTCTTGCGAAACTAGTGGAACTAAAACGGATTATGTACGCTTAGCTACGTCTAGTATCGCTCGGGCAGAATTAATAGTGCGAGGTAAGGCGGCACATTCTGGAGCTAATCCTGATTTTGGCCGTAATGCTCTTTATGAGATGGCGCATCAGGTACTACAAACCCGTGATTTAACGAATATTGCACCTGGGGTTAAATTTAATTGGACCCTTGCACAAGCAGGTACAGTGCGCAATATGATTCCGCCAGAGGCTAAAGCAACGGCCGATATTCGAGCAAACAAAATGAGTGACTTTGATTTAGTAGAAGAAAAGGTAAGGGAAAGAATTCGGAACCATCTCATTCCCGACACGACAGTGACAGTGAATTTCATTCGGGGTAGACCCCCTTTGGTACCAACAGATAAATCTCTGGCGGTTGCCAAGATGGCTCAATCGATTGCTAAGGAAATCCAGTGGCCATTAGATATACTCGAGACTCCAACTGGTGGTGGAACGGATGCTGCCTATGCACAAGTACGTAGTCGTGGAGCAGTGATTGAAAGCTTTGGTTTACAAGGCTTTGGCGGTCATACAGATAATGCAGAATATATTTTGATTGCTTCGATTAAGCCTAGACTATTCATCACTAGCATGTTGATCGACCAATTTTCAAAGCAATACACGGCAGATAAAAAGTAATATCCTGTATTGATTGACTGAAAAGACTATTCTTTAAAAGTCACCACATGGTCAGCTGCTAGGCAGATGCCAATCTTTTCTCCAATAGCATGGTCATGGTGGCTTGGCACTAATGCCAATACCTCATCACCAGAATTGAGCTTGAGAGTGTAGAGGAAATAAGCGCCTCTAAATGTTTTTCTGAGTACTTCAGCTTGGATAGGGCTATCGTCATCATGTTGAATATCATCTTCGCGAAGTAGAACATCAACTTCTTCTCCAGCTTTACCATCGTGATGTTCTCCTAACTCAAGATTGCCAAGTTCAATTTGGACCTTGCTTCCTGCTTGAATCAGACCTTTTACAAATACACCATGCCCGATAAAGTCAGCGATATAGCGATTCACAGGTTTGTGATAAAGCTCGTATGGCGTATCCCATTGGATCACTTTGCCATCAGCCATGACCCCAACTTTATCAGCGATCGCAAAGGCCTCCAGTTGATCATGTGTTACTAGTAAGGCAGTAATATTATTTACCTTCAAAATCTCGCGCATTTCAATTGCAAGGCGCTCTCTTAAATCAATGTCTAAACTTGAAAAAGGCTCATCGAGCAAAATTAAATCAGGCTCAGGAGCCATTGCTCTTGCAAGAGCAACACGTTGTTGTTGGCCACCACTCAATTCGTGCGGATAAGCGCCAGCCTTGTCTGCGAGTGAAACTCTTTTTAGCCATTCCTTTGCAAGGACTACTCTTGCTTGATTGGATAAATGCTGTAAACCAAAGGCAATATTCTCTAAAACATTAAGATGTGGAAAGAGTGCAAAGTCCTGAAAAACCATGCCTACGCGTCTTTGATTAGGTGGAATATGACTTGAGGGTGAGCTCACTACCTTGTTGCGTAAGTGAATTTCACCAGACTTTGCTGGCTCAAATCCACAAATTGCTCTTAAAACTGTAGACTTTCCGCAGCCAGACGAGCCTAGTAGGCAGCCAATCTCACCTTGTTGTAAATCTAAATTAAGCCCTTTAACAGCATTGGTATAGCCATCACCATCCAGACTTGGATAGAGAATTTCAAGCTGTTTGATAGAAAGCAGAGTTTGAGCGGGGTTCATCTCTATAATTTTCTCATGAGTACTGATGGTTTAATGCATAGTGAGAGTCTAAACGGATTGCTGAGTTGATGAATCGTATTGTGGTTCTAATTGCCCTATTGATATTATTGCCAATATTTGGCTTGGCCGCGCCATTTTTTATTTCCAGCAACGGCGGAAGTCCCGATCTTGAAGCTATAGGCACTTTGAGTCATTTATGGAATTATGTGCTGGGAGGCTACATCAGCTCCACCTTATTACTAGTATTGGGTGTTGGTCTAGGAATTTTTATTTTAGGAGTTGGCAATGCTTGGATTATTGCTAGCTATGATTTTCCTGGCAAAAAAGTATTTGAGTGGGCTTTAATCCTACCGCTAGCAGTTCCCACCTACGTGATGGCCTACCTCTTTGTCGATCAATTGCAATTTTCTGGACCGGTTCAGACGGCGCTTCGCAGTTGGTTAGAAATGAGCTCTCTATGGTTTTTTCCTGACCCAAGATCTTTATTTGGCGCAATCTGGTCCTTTTCATTCTGCCTTTTTCCTTATGTGTATCTAATTACTCGCACAGCATTTATGGAGCGCAGCAGTCGCTTAATGGAAGTTTCTGAAACCTTAGGCTATAGCCCTTTTCAAGGTTTCTGGAAATTAGTTCTCCCAATGGCAAGGCCAGCCATCTTTGCTGGAATGGCTTTGGCTCTGATGGAGGTACTCGCCGATTTTGGTGCAGTCTCTTATTTTGGTGTTCAGACCTTTACTACCGGAATTTTTAAAGCTTGGCTTTCTTTTGGTGACCGCTTAGCCGCAGTGCAATTGGCACTCAGTCTACTAGGTATAGTTTTACTGATTTTCTTTATTGAGCAAAGTAGTCGCTCCAAATTACGCTATGCATCAGCGTCACAAGCAAAATCACTACCCAAATACTTACGCGGTAAAGGAGCTTTTTTTGCCTTTGCATTTTGTGGCATGACTTTACTCTGTGGCTTTTTGTTACCTGCCTCTGCACTCATACAGTTATTACTGAAGCAGGGCCTTAGTATGGATATTCGTTATCTCAGTTGGCTGGGTAATTCAGTTTCTGTTGCTCTGGTTACGGCCTCAATCTCTGTTTTGCTAGCCTTATTTTTTGCCTATGCAGTGCGCTTACAGCCCAGTTTGTCATGGGTGAATCGTTTGCTGGGATTTGGTTACGCATTACCTGGCGCGGTATTGGCAATTGGTATTCTTTCGATTCTGGAGATCATGCAATTGGCATGGTGGATATCGGCTAGCATGATGGTTTTGGTATACGCATACTTGGTACGTTTTTTATCTTCAAGCTTGCAAAGTGTGGAAGAGGGATTAAATAGAATCACTCCATCAATGGATCAATCTGCTGCATTATTAGGATTTAATCAATGGCAGATACTCAAAAAAGTTCATATTCCATTAATTAGGCGAAGCTTGGTGACTGCAGGTTTGTTTGTCTTTGTAGATGTCATGAAGGAATTGCCTGCGACATTACTGCTACGACCATTCAATTTTGACACTCTAGCAGTTGCTACTTACCAGCTAGCAGCAGATGAGCGTCTCTCTGAGCTTGGGCTACCCGCACTAACGATCGTCTTGGCAGGGCTTATTCCTGTTCTAGTGCTATCAAGAATGATTTCTCGAAATCGGTAGCTACCCCTTGTTGGACCTGGCATACAAGGCAAATTAAGCCTTAAAAGTCATCTCTTTTGATATTTTTTATTGATAATGATTCTCATTATGATGTAAACTTATTCCTACTGAAGTAAAAACACCTAAAAAATGCATAGAAGGACTAAGTAATGGGTTTCAAAATCGTATTCACAAGTTTGTTGATGTTCATGGGCAGTTTGGTTGGGATTGGACATGCTGCCGAGCCTGCAAAAGAGCTCAATCTATATTCAGCCCGTCATTACCAAACTGATGAAGCTTTATATAGCGACTTCACTAAAAAGACTGGTATTAAGATCAATCGAATTGAAGCAGATGACAATGGGATTCTCGAAAGAATTAAAAGTGAGGGTGAGAAAAGTCAAGCTGATGTCATTTTGTTGGTCGATGCTGCGCGTCTCTGGCGCGCTCAAACCCTCAATCTGTTCGCAGCAGTTAAATCAAAATATTTAGAGCAGCGTATCCCTAAAAATCTAAGAGCTGCCGATGAGGCTGATGGCATTCCTTGGTTTGGATATTCCACCCGTGCTAGGGTCATTGTTTACAACAAAGCCACAGTCAAAAAATCAGATGTAGATACTTATGAAAAATTAGCAAATCCTGAAAATAAAGGGAAGGTTTGTACTAGATCGAGTTCACATCCTTATATGCTCTCATTAGTTGGCACACTGATTGAAAGAGATGGCTTGCTTGCAACCGAGAGTTGGGCAAAAGCCATGGTTGCCAATATGGCTCGTAGCCCTAGGGGCGGTGATACAGACCAAATTAAGGCAGTAGCATCAGGTGAGTGCGGCGTCGCCCTGACGAATACATATTATTTTGCACGCATGATGCAATCAAATAAGCCAGATGACATTAATACCATCTCAAAGATTGGATTTGTCTGGCCTAACCAGGGGTCAGGTGGGGTACATATTAATATTTCAGGCGGCGGCATGGCCCGAAATGCGCCACACCCTAAAGAGGCATTGCTGTTTTTGGAATACTTAGCCAGTGATTCTGCGCAAGAGTATTTAGCGAATGGTAATAATGAGTGGCCAGTTGTCCCATCTGTAAAAGTAGAGAATCCAGCTTTGAAAGCTTTAGGTACTTTTCAGGCAGAAAAGGTTTCTGTGGCAGCCATTGGTAAGAACCAAATTACCGCTCAAAAGCTTTTAGATCAAGTGGGATATAAATAAAATCATTTCGCTCGGTCATTTTTTCAATGACATTCATACTATTTAGACCACGAACTGATGTGACATGAGCTCTGTATATTCCTTGGTGAGGAAAAAGTCAGGAGGATCGTCTAATAGGGATACTGATGCCATATAGGTCGGATTAGAGTAGATGAAAAAGCGAATCTGATCATATGCCATTAATAAATTCTCTTGCTTGAGTTGCAGGGCAGTATTTTTTAGTGCGGAGAGCTGGAATAAGAATTCTCCAAACTTACCCCCAAATTTCACTTCATAAAAGTTTTTTTCATAATTGAAAGAGGCAACCTTAAATTCATGATGCTGAATAAAAGTTGAAAATAATCTTTCAATCACAAAAGGTTTCATCGTGATGTTTCCATCTCGATGATAGGATCCGGTGCCCGCATAGATTGCACCAACTTCGGTTCCTTTAGCCACTTCTTGATCCAGCAGGACGATTACTTTGTCAACAAAAGCAAAGTAGCTATTCCAAAAACTTGGCTTTGCAACAAAGTAGTTACAGAAAGCAAAAGTATTTTTATCCATGGGGGCATTGAGAGGTAATGCCAAAGAGGTTTCTAAAAACCCAATAATCTGATCTAGGCCTGCATGCCCACACTGAACTCCTTGCTGCCAGACATTTAAGTGCAGAGCCTCAATCCCGATCATAGGATTAATGAAGACACAGTCATAACCCTCAGAGAATTTTTGCTCTGCAAAATGATGAAATTCAGCTATTGCTAATAACGATTTATGTGTAAATTTTCTGGAGACTAAACCCCAAGGCTCAGTTGCTTCAGGATTCGCCTTGGCAATTTGCTTAAATAACTCATACTCACGTGTGCTGTTATCAGTATTACTGCCAGCATCCCATGGAATGACGCTAGGAGAAAGACTACTTTTTTCGTCCTTACCTAGGTAGGGTTGATAGAGCTTGATCATGAATGTTTTGTAAAAGCTAATATTTTAAAATTGATTGAAGAAAGATCAGTACCGGCAACGAGCATCACTTTTATATTTAGTAAAATATACAATGAGACTCGCATCAGACTTATATTTTGTGTAGATGATAGTTGCCCTGGCATCGCTTTTGTATTTCGTGAAATACCATACGCCGGGGTCATTATCTGATTTATAGGCTGTTTCATAAACAATGCAATTAGCGTCCGATTGATATTGGGTGACATAGACCTTGGCATCGGCATCTGAAGCGTAGTCTGTAATGTAAATTTGGGCAGCCTGGGCTGAGAGGCTGAGTAAAGCCAAAACCAATAGGCTTGATCTAATCAGGAAGTTTAAGAGAGTCATTTTTAGTAGATCTTGCACAATCGCCTATCCTAGTGCGTTAGGTAATGAGTTTTGGATTCAGCACTCTAATTCGTTCGTCAATATAGTATCCACCGTATTCGGTATAGCGCAAATATTTGCGTTTACATTCCTGGCATTCACAGACATCAGAGTGGTTATATGGGTGATATTGGATCGATATCGGAGCATCTTCTGACCATAGATTAGTGCCATCAGGATGATCTTCATCCCAGTACTCTGCAGCCCCATCTATTCTGAGAGTGCCAATTGCCTTTAGGGAATTGAGATTAAATGTGCCTGGGACAGTTTCCCAGCCATTACAAACTAGGGGTGCGCAGGATGGGCAATTCTTTTTGGAGGGAGAGGAATTCGCTATTTCAAGTAATTTATTGCGGTTTAACTCTTTAAGCATTTCCTGGTCAATTAACTGAGATACGATATATTCATCAAACTGTACCCGAAATTGTTTTTTGCCTACTTTAGAAAGAACGAGCTCCATGAAACTCAAATCTGTTTTCACTGCCCTGCTTGCCACCTGCGCTATCAACGGCTTTGCTGCTTATCCAGATAAGTCGATTAAATTTCTGGTGCCCTGGCCTCCTGGAGGCGCAACAGATCAAGTTGCTCGAATTCTGGTACAGCCGCTAACTAAAGAGCTTGGCGTTTCAGTATTTGTTGAAAATAAGGGTGGGGCAGGTGGCAATATCGGTACACAGGCATTTGTCCAAGATAAGCCTGATGGTTATTCCATTTTGATGGCCACCAGCTCAACGAATGCAGCTGGCCCCCATCTATTTTCCAATCAAGGGTTTGATGTTATTAAAGACTTTACGCCCGTAGTATTGGTTTGTACGATTCCGAACATCATGGTGGTACCCGCCGCTTCCCCATGGAATAGCATGAAAGACTTGATGGCTGACGCAAAGCAAAATCCTGGAAAGTACACTTATGGCTCAGCGGGTATTGGCGCGTCTCAGCATTTAGCGGGTGCACAATTTAAAACGGTGACGGGTGTAGATGTTCGGCATGTGCCCTACAAAGGAAGTGGTCCAGCTGCAATCGATTTGATGGCAGGTCACATCGATATGATGCTCGATACAGGCTCACTCAATAATATTAAGGCTGGAAAATTAAAGGCTTTGGGGGTTGCTGCTGATAAGCGGATTCCTGAATTACCTAATGTACCAACGATGAGGGAAGCTGGCGTTCCTATGGTTGCTAACGCCTGGTATGGCGTCATGCTTCCGGCGGGCGCATCAAAAGAAGTCAGCGAAAAACTCAATGCCGCTTTTAATAAAGTATTAAATGATCCTGAAGTGCGAAAAAGCCTTCAATCCATTGGCGCTCAGATAGATGGTGGATCTGTCGCAGAATTTACTAAGTTCTCTCAGTCCGAAGTGAAACGCTATGAGGGTATTGTAAGAATGTCAGGCGCCCCTAGAGAATAAATTGCAGAGTGTTTATTTTTTGAAGTTTTCAATTTTTGAGAAATTTTATGGATCAAACTGAAATTATCAGAACAGTAAGTGATGTTATGGATGCTTTGGGCGTCGCCGTGGTTGCCATTGGTGTTTTATGGGGACTTTTCCTTTTTATTAAGAATCTATTCACCAACACATCGGGTGACGCCTACAAAGTATTTCGTATTCAGATTGTGCGCTCTCTAATGTTAGGTTTAGATATATTGGTTGCAGGGGATGTGATTCGTACTGTCGCCATTAGTCCAACTCTGATGAGTGTTGGCGTGCTTGGTGCTATTGTTTTGATTCGTTGTTTCTTAAGCTGGTCCTTAGCATTAGAAATTGATGGTCGCTGGCCTTGGCAGGCACCCAGAAAAGAGCAATAAAAGAATGTATTCAAAATAAAAAGATATAGGAGATGCAATGAAACTAGCTAGCTTAAGAACTGGCGATCGCGATGGGAAATTGATAGTTGCCTCCAAAGATCTCATGCGAGGTATCGTGGTTTATGAAATAGCTCCCACCATGCAAAAAGCGATTGAGAACTGGGACGTGGTTGAGCCCCAGCTTCAGAAGGTCTACTCCCAATTAAATGCAGGTCAGGCAAACGGCGCATTTGATTTGGATCTCATGAAGCTGGAAAGCCCATTTCCACGTAGCTATCAATTCTTAGATGGTTCAGTCTATTTGCACCATATGGAAAAGGCCCGCAAAGCCCGAGGCGCGGAAATGCCCCCTAATTACAAAACAGAGCCTTTGATGTACCAAGGACTTTCTGATCGGTTTTGTGGTCCCACTGAAGTGATGGTATTTCCAGACGCTACTTTAGAGCCAGATTACGAGGCGGAAGTGGCGATCGTTGTGGACGATGTCCCTATGGGTACAACAAAAGCTGATGCTGCTAGTCATATTAAGTTAGTCATGCTTTTAAATGATTACACCCTTAGATCTCTCACGAAAACTGAACTTCCAAAAGGTTTTGGGTTTATGCAAGCTAAGCCTACTAGTTCATTTTCGCCAGTGGCCGTCACATTAGATGAGCTCGGTGAAACCTGGGATGGGGAGAAACTCCATTTAGAGCTTGTATCGGAGATAAATGGCAAGCGCATGGGGCAGCCCAATACTGGGAAAGATATGTTTTTTACTTATCCTGATTTAATTGCCCATGCTTGCCGCACTAGAGCGTTAAGTGCTGGTACCATTATTGGTGCTGGCTCTGTTACGAATCAAGATGAGCAGAGTGGCTTTGGATGTGTAGCAGAAGCTCGCATTCATGAGCAAATGATTCACGGTACTCCGAGTACCCCGTTTTTGAAGAATGGGGATGAAGTTTACATAGCCTCATTTGACGCTCAAGGTAAAACCATTTTTGGGGCTATTCGCCAGAAAATCAAAACATTATGATCAAGAAAATAATTTTTTCATTACTTATTTCTAATATCTTTATTGCAGGATCTTGTCTTGCGCAAGGCGCTTACCCTGATAAGCCGATCACTCTGATACAGGGATTTGGTGCCGGTGGAAATTCGGATACGATCGCCAGAATTATTGCCCCTGGCTTATCTAAAGAATTAGGCCAGCAGGTTGTTGTTGAAGCAAAAACGGGCGCGGGTGGCAATATTGCTAGTGCTGCCGTTGCTAAATCTCCAGCTGACGGCTATACCTTAATTTTATTAACTGGAGGGCATGCTGTTTCTGCTGCGGTATATAGCAAGCTAGCTTTTAATCCAGTTGATGATTTTGAATGGATCTCCTTAGTGACTCAATTTCCATTTGCGGTATCAGTTTCCTCTGAGAGTAAATTCAAAACCCTTGCAGATGTAATTGTTGCAGCCAAAGCGGCCCCAGATACGATTTCATATAGCTCTGTTGGGATTGGTTCTACTCAGCATCTTTCTGGCGAGTTATTTGCATCTATGGCTGGGGTTCGCATGACACATGTTCCCTATAAAGGTGGTGCCGGACCATTGCAAGATGTTCTCGGGGGTAGGGTTGATGTGATGTTTGACTCTATTACGGTTACTAAGGCACAAGTGGAGGCAGGAAAATTGCGCGCCCTTGGGGTGACGTCATTAAAACCCTATAAGTTATTGCCGGGAGTGCCTCCAGTAGCAGAAACCATTCCAGGATATGAGGTTACTTCCTGGACAGGGGTAGCAGCGCCGAAGGGAACCAGTCCAGAAATTCAGAAGCGGCTTCAAACTGCACTCTTGAA
>JABMMT010000108.1 GCA_013205155.1 Betaproteobacteria bacterium
AATTCGTTTGGTTGCAAAGATGCCAACTTTAGTGGCCATGTCTTATAAGTATTCTGTAGGACAACCATTTATCTATCCAGATAACTCACTGTCATATACTGCCAACTTCATGCGCATGATGTTTGCAACTCCATGCGAAGAGTACAAAGTCAATCCAGTTTTAGTTCGCGCTCTTGACCGCATTTTTATCTTGCATGCAGACCATGAGCAAAATGCTTCTACTTCTACAGTACGTTTATGTGGATCTTCAGGCACCAATCCTTTTGCGGCGATTTCTGCTGGTATTGCTTGCCTCTGGGGTCCAGCCCATGGCGGTGCAAACGAAGCTTGTTTGCAAATGCTCAATGATATTCAGGCTCAAGGCGGCGTAGATAAGATTCATGAATTCATTGCCCAGGTAAAAGATAAAAACTCTAGTGTGCGTTTAATGGGCTTTGGGCATCGTGTTTATAAAAACTTTGACCCACGCGCTAAATTAATGCGTGAAACATGCTATGAGGTCTTAAATGAACTAGGTCTGCAAGATGACCCATTGTTCAAGTTGGCAATGACGCTTGAGAAGATTGCCTTGGAAGATGAATACTTTGTTAGCCGCAAGCTGTATCCTAATGTAGACTTCTACTCAGGTATTGTTCAGCGTGCTCTCGGTATTCCTAATGATATGTTTACCTGTGTTTTTGCTTTAGCAAGAACAGTGGGCTGGATTGCGCAGTGGGAAGAAATGATTACTGATTCTGAATATAAGATTGGTCGTCCACGTCAGTTATACGTTGGCGAAACTTCACGTGAAGTGCCAAACATTTCTGTTCGAAAATAGAGGTTTTAAAGCCGCTCATGTCTCGTACTCTTTATGACAAACTGTGGGATGACCACATCATTTACTCGGAAGAGGATGGCACAGCCACAATCTATATTGACCGACAGTTGCTCCACGAGGTTACTAGTCCTCAAGCATTTGAAGGTTTGAATATGGCTGGCCGTCCAGTTTGGCGGATCTCAGCTAATCTAGCGGTATCCGATCACAATGTGCCAACAACAGATCGCTCTGAAGGCATTTCTGATCCTATTTCAAAGTTACAAGTCGATACCTTAGATCAAAACTGCGATGCATTTGGCATCACCCAATACAAAATGAACGATGCTCGTCAAGGGATTGTGCATGTGATTGGGCCAGAGCAGGGCGCCACTTTACCTGGCATGACGGTGGTGTGTGGAGATTCTCATACGAGTACCCATGGTGCTTTTGGTGCTCTAGCTTTTGGAATTGGCACCTCTGAAGTAGAGCATGTCTTGGCAACCCAAACATTGCTCATGAAAAAGAGCAAAAATATGTTGGTACGAGTTGATGGTCGCTTGCAGCCAGGCTCTACCGCTAAAGATATAGTACTTGCTGTGATCGGCAAGATCGGTACTGCTGGCGGCACTGGCCATACTATTGAATTTGCTGGGGAAGCGATCCGGAATTTAACAATGGAGGGTCGCATGACCCTTTGCAATATGGCAATCGAAGCCGGTGCACGTGCTGGCATAGTAGCGGTTGATGAAACTACGATTGAATACATTAAAGGTCGTCCTTATACCCCGAAAGGCCCAGCTCTTCTACAGGCTATGCAGTATTGGAGAACTTTGCATTCTGATATAGATGCAAAATTTGATGCAGTAGTTGAATTACGCGCCGAAGAAATTGATCCACAAGTGACTTGGGGCACATCACCAGAAATGGTGCTTTCAATTAGCGATCGCGTACCTGATCCAGAAAAAGAGCGTGATCCGAATAAGCGATCTGCCATGGAACGCGCTTTGGAGTATATGAACCTGATTCCAAATACTCCACTCAGCAGTATTGCAATCGATAAAGTTTTTATCGGCTCTTGTACGAATAGTCGGATTGAAGATATTCGTGCTGCTGCCAAGGTTGTTGATCGCCTTGGTAAAAAAGTTGCTGCTAATGTGAAGTTAGCCCTAGTTGTTCCTGGCTCTGGCTTGGTAAAGGCTCAAGCAGAACGCGAAGGTTTAGATCGGATTTTTAAAGCTGCTGGTTTTGAGTGGCGCGAGCCTGGATGCTCTATGTGCTTAGCAATGAATGCTGATCGTCTAGAGCCAGGAGAGCGTTGTGCGTCTACTTCGAATCGAAATTTCGAAGGGCGTCAGGGAAATGGTGGTAGAACTCATTTAGTTAGCCCAGCAATGGCAGCTGCTGCTGCGATTGAAGGTCATTTTGTCGATGTACGAAAAATTTCATAGGAGCATTACTGTGCGCAAATTTCCTAGTATTTCCTTGATTACTCGTTTAGCTCTAGTTGGCTTTGTGGGCTTATTTATTTCGGCTTGCAGTAGCACTATGGAAGGCATGGGAAAAGATTTACAAACGATGGGTAAATCCATGGGTGGCTCGAGTTCTACCCAAAAAACTCAATCTCCATCCCAATCTCAGACTCAGGGTAAGGATGTCATTGTCACCCCTGTGAAGTAGGTCAATAGCGTTCATTAAGAGTTAAAAGCATTATGGAAAAATTTACGGTTTATAAAGGTTTAGTCGCTCCGCTTAACCGCGAGAACGTGGATACTGACGCAATCATTCCCAAGCAATTTCTAAAGTCAATTAAGAAAACCGGCTTTGGTCAAAATCTTTTTGACGAATGGCGTTATCTTGATCATGGCGAACCAGGTCAAGAATGCAGTACCAGACCTATTAATCCTGACTTTATCCTCAACCAAGCGCGTTATGAGGGTGCAGGTATTTTGCTAGCACGTAAGAATTTTGGTTGCGGTAGTTCTCGTGAGCATGCTCCTTGGGCCTTAGATCAATATGGTTTCAGAGCAATTATTGCTCCTAGCTTTGCAGATATCTTTTTCAATAACTGCTTTAAGAATGGCCTGCTACCGATTGTGTTGACAGAGCAGCAGGTGGATCACCTTTTTAATGAAACAATCGCTTTTAATGGATATCAGCTCACAATTGATCTAGAGGCTCAGCAGGTGGTTGCCCCTGATGGAAAAGCCTATAGCTTTGAGGTGGCTCCCTTCAGAAAGTACTGCCTAGTCAATGGCTTGGACGATATTGGCTTAACTCTGCGCCATGCAGATAAAATCAAGGCTTATGAAGCTGAGCGCATCCTAAAAATGCCTTGGCTTACGACTCAATTGCCGTAATTTTTAGAGTTAAAGGCCTTTCATGAAAATTGCAGTTCTACCGGGCGACGGAATCGGCCCGGAAATCGTTGCTCAAGCCGTTCGCGTACTGACAGTACTCGGTCCAAAGTTTGATATGGAAGAAGCTCCCGTAGGTGGCGCTGCTTATGATATTACGGGTCATCCATTGCCGCCGGCAACTTTAGAGTTAGCCAAAAAAGCAGATGCAATTTTGTTTGGCGCTGTAGGCGACTGGAAATATGACACCCTTCCACGGGAGCATCGCCCAGAGCAAGCCATTTTAGGTTTGCGTAAACACTTAGAGCTCTTTGCAAACTTTAGACCAGCTATTTGCTATCCAGAATTAACATCAGCATCTAGTTTGAAGCCAGAAATTATTGGTGGTTTAGATATTTTGATTGTGCGCGAGCTCAATGGTGATATTTATTTTGGCCAACCTCGAGGTATTCGTAGCTCAGAGTTGCCATTAT
Source organism: Betaproteobacteria bacterium (assembly GCA_013205155.1). GTDB lineage: Bacteria > Pseudomonadota > Gammaproteobacteria > Burkholderiales > Burkholderiaceae > Polynucleobacter. The sequence continues at coordinate 3,624 of JABMMT010000108.1, forward strand.
TTAAAGGTGCACGCGAGTGCTTTGACACGATGCACTACAGTGAGCCTGAAGTAGAGCGCATTGGTCGAGTGGCATTTGAAGCAGCACGTAAGCGTGATAAGAAGGTTTGTAGCGTCGATAAGGCCAATGTACTAGAGACCTCACAACTATGGCGTGAAGTCATGATTCAGGTTGCTAAAGACTACCCAGATGTGGAGTTGTCACATATGTATGTCGATAATGCAGCAATGCAATTGGTTAAAGCACCAAAAGCATTTGACGTAGTAGTGACTGGCAATCTTTTTGGCGACATTCTTTCTGATGAGGCTGCTATGTTGACAGGCTCTATTGGGATGCTGCCTTCAGCATCTTTAGATAAGAACAATAAAGGCCTATATGAGCCAAGCCATGGATCTGCACCAGATATTGCTGGCAAGGGCATTGCTAATCCATTGGCTACGATTTTGTCTGCTGCGATGATGTTACGTTATTCCTTAGGAATGCCTGCACAAGCAGATCGGATAGAAAAGGCAGTCCAAAAAGTGTTAGCACAAGGCTTACGAACTGTTGATATTTATACCGAGGGAACTCAAAAAGTTTCTACTGTTCAAATGGGCGACGCTGTAGTGGCTGCCCTGTCTTAGTTATAAAGAATATTTAATCAATAGTTAATTATCATGGCAAATACAAAAACTCCTTTAGTAGGCTTAGTTGGCTGGCGTGGCATGGTAGGTAGCGTGCTGATGGATAGAATGTTGACCGAAAAAGATTTTGACCTCATCGAGCCTGTATTTTTTAGCACTAGTCAGGCAGGCGGACAGGTGCCGTTGCTAAATGGTCAAAAAGTGACCAAGAGCGAAAGTACATTACAAGATGCAAATGATATTAAAGCCTTGTCGCGTTGCGATATTGTTTTGACGTGTCAAGGTGGCGATTACACCAATGAGGTTTTTCCAAAACTGCGCGCTGCAGCTTGGAGTGGCCATTGGATTGATGCTGCTAGTGCATTGCGCATGAAGGATGAGGCAATATTAGTCTTAGACCCAATAAACCGTCCCCTGATTGATAAAGCTTTGGCTGCAGGTGGAAAGAATTGGATCGGCGCTAATTGCACCGTGAGCTTGATGATGATGGCAATGGGCGGCTTAGTAAAAGCGGATTTAGTGGAATGGATCAGCGCTATGACATACCAAGCGGCGTCTGGTGCTGGTGCCCAAAATATGCGTGAATTACTCCTGCAAATGGGGGCCTTGCATGATAGTGTGGCAACCGAGTTGGCAGATCCATCTTCATGGATTTTAGATATTGATCGCAAGGTGACTGAAGTATTACGTTCGTCTGATTTTCCGAAGAAGAATTTTCGTAATACAGCCTTGGCTGGTAGCTTAATTCCTTGGATTGATGTCCCTGTAGAGCACGGTCAAACTAAAGAAGAGTGGAAAGGTGGATCAGAGTTCAATAAGATCCTCGGTCGTCCTGGATTTCGCTCGCCAGGAAGCATTCCCGTTGATGGTTTATGCGTCCGTGTTGGTGCTATGCGTTGTCACTCTCAAGGTTTGACAGTGAAGCTGAAAAAGGATGTTCCCATAAAGGAAATTGAAGCCATACTTGCCAATGACAACCAGTGGGTCAAAGTAGTCCCTAATGAGCGCGAAGCTACCGAGCGTGATTTATCTCCAGCCGCAGTCAGCGGCACTTTGAGAGTGCCTATTGGGCGTTTGCATAAATTGGCAATGGGCCCTGAATATTTAGGCGCATTTACTGTTGGTGATCAACTCTTATGGGGTGCTGCAGAGCCATTACGTCGTATGCTCAGAATTCTGCTTGAACATTAATGCCGCGTCCAAGTCAACTCAGCGTTATTAAGGCACTTTGCTTTGTCTTGCTGAGTTGGTCTTGCGCTGCTTGGGCACTTTCTTTAGGCTCGCCACAACTACTCTCTAAATCAGGTGAGCCACTCCGGGTTGAAATTCCGATTCGGCTTGCTGCCGATGAAGAGGCTGCTCTAGCTAGCCTAAAAGCAGCGATGCCTCCAAAGGAGGTGTTTGAACGCTTAGGCATTTCACAAAAGATATTAGAGCTCAATCCCCAGGTGATGGTGTATCGCAATCTTCAAGAGCGATTAATGGTTCTGGTGGAGACAGTCAATCCAGTTCCCATTGGCGATGACCCCTTTTTAGATTTGCTAATCATTCTGAATTGGTCGAGCGGTAGGTTGACTAAAACTTTTACCTTGCTATTAGGCGATGTTCAGAAAGTGCTGGTCAAGCCTGGACAAACACTTTCTGAAATTGCTGCATTGATGGCGCCTCAACTAGATGGTGCTACCCTAGATCAAACAATGATGGCATTGTTTAAAGCAAATCCAGATGCTTTTGCAAGCGGTAGCATTAATCTTTTAGCTGCTGGGGCTGAGTTGAATAAGCCAAGTCAAGCTTTGCTGCGCTCAATCAGTCCTGCTGAAGCAAATCAGTTTGTAGCAGAGGCTAATGAGCAATGGCGCGAGTCTAAGACAGGTGAAGCAAAGGCAGATGCCAGTTCAAAAGGTGGTTCTTCCACATCCGATGAATCACCCCAAAAAGATCGTCTGAAGATTGGCTCTAGTGCTGATAGTGGCGACGAAGAAAAACGTTTCTCTGAGGAATTGGTTGCGCAAGAAAAGGCGCTTGACCAAGCCAAATCAAGGGTAGCCGAATTAGAAAAGAATATTGCAGACTTACAACGCCTGCTGGAAAAAACGAAGGAAAAGAAAGCAGTCGACAATAACTTTGGACTTGGCGGATTGGCCCCTGCTATTTTAGCTATTGGTCTGATGGTCTTGATCGGTTTAGTACTTTGGGCATTGGCTCGTAACGCCCGTCGTTCAGAGAAGATAGATTTTATTGAGCCAGGACGCATGCCAGAAAGAAAAGAGCCAAATGTCCCGCAGGGAATGCCAGAGCGTGCTAAAGCAATATTGGCTAGCATCGATCTTGACTTGTCAAAGCCTACTGAGCAGACTTTCAATCCACTCTTGGATGCCTTGAGGGTGAAGCTAAATCTGGCCCGTGCCTATATCACCATCGAAGATTTTTCAGCCGCTAAGAAATCCCTTGAAGAAATTTTACGTGTGAGCAATTCTGTAGACCCAGCGATCACGATTGAGGCGCAAGGATTGCTATCGGAACTGACTCAGCGTAAGGTCTG
>JABMMT010000109.1 GCA_013205155.1 Betaproteobacteria bacterium
CAACCGGTGATATTCATAAATTTACTTTTGGATTATCAGAGGCTGCTGCTAGTTTAGGTGTAAAGATAATTTATGAACATGAAGTAAGCTCGATTCAGTCTGATGGAAATCATGTGAATTTAACGCTTAGCAAAAATGGGCAATCTAATCAGTTAACTTTTGATAATGTTGTTATTTGTGCCGGCGTTAATAGTCGTAATATTGCTGCGCAGTTGGGAGATAGGGTAAATGTATATCCAGTTAAAGGTTATTCAATAACAGTGAACCTGAACGACAAAGTTAGCCAAGATGGCGCTCCAAATGTTAGCTTATTGGATGATGAGACGAAATTAGTGACTAGTCGTCTAGGCGCTGAACGTTTCAGAGTGGCAGGCACTGCAGAATTTAATGGCATCAATCGTGATATTCGTTCTGACCGTATTGAGCCATTGATTGATTGGGTAAATCAATGCTTTCCACAAGTCAGCACTCGTTCAGTGGTTCCGTGGGCTGGTTTGCGTCCTATGATGCCAAATATGATGCCAAGAGTTGGAAAAGGCTCTAAGCCAAATGTTTATTACAACACTGGGCACGGTCATCTTGGCTGGACATTATCTGCCTGTACCGCTGAAATGATTGGTGATGTAATTCAGCATGGAGAGCAAACACTTAAGACTAAGTCATCGCCAAGATTTAAGTTTTCCTGATCAAGGAATATGGTCAATCTTCCCTAACTTCAATGCGTCCAAGAGCATCGAGATCAGATTTATCAACTTCTAAGTAGTCATATTCGATGATGGTTGTTCCTTCTAGCTGTTCAATATATTCTCGTGTCGCTAAACACAAAGGTATGAATCTTTTAATCATTGATGAGGTAGTTACTCTAGTGAATGCATAGCTTGAGAAAAATCAGGCACAGTAAAATTTTTAAAAGCAATGCTTAATGACACAAGTTAAAACACTTTGGAGCAATGAGGTGAAATAATGCTTAGGCACCACACAGCTTATTACACAGCGCCATTTTTATCGTATAAACCATTGAAACATACAGACATTCAAACGGCCAGGAATTCTTCCAAGGCCCAGGTCGCATGTTCGAATCGTGCTGGGCAGGCCAGAAATCCTAGTTCCATACCGGTCACATGCTTTAAACCTTAGTGGGTATTAACTTAGACCTTTCATTTCAGGCTTGAGTCTGTTGTCTAATCTCAATTAAATATAAAACTACTTTTCACATCGTTGCATCATAGTGGATTAATTATGGATAATTTTAATAATTAGATTTGTAGTCGTAGTCGGCAATCTACGAAGATATGTTGCCTTATATTATTGATATACTTAATCCATTCATCTATGACAATATTGAGTAGAAACTTGATTTGATAAAAATTATTACGGTCTTTTTGATTACGTTGACCTTTCATACACAGGCTTGGTCTAAAGATTTTCTGGCTGAGAAAGGAGTGTTTCAACTCTCCGATGGTGTAGAACTTCAGTATCGAAAATGGTCTGCAGAAAAACCACAGCTCCTTGTTGTTAATGTTCATGGATTCAATGATTACAGCAAATCATTCACAACCTTGGCTGAAGCTCTTGTTAAACATCGTCAAGCGGTAGTTTATGCCTATGATCAAAGAGGGTTTGGAGCTAACCCTAACCCCGGTATATGGCCAAGCGAGGATCGATTAGTCCATGACTTAAGAGAAATAGTTACTCAACTTAGAGCCAACTACCCAACACTATCACTAGTAGTTATTGGTGAAAGTATGGGTGGAGCAGTATTAATACGAGCTAGTACTGAGGCTCCTCGGTTACCTGCTGATCTAATCATCCTTAAAGCACCTGCGATATGGGGAGACGAGATTATGCCGTGGTACCAGCGAATGAGCCTTGAGTGGTTTAACGCCATAGCCCCTAATTTTACTTTCACAGGAAGAGGTGTACAAAGCCTTGGTATACGGCCAACTGATGATCCAGCAGTCACAGAAGATCTTAGTCAAGATCCTTTGGTTATAAAAGAAACCCGCGTTAGTAGTCTTTTTGGGCTTACAAAACTCATGAGTCAAGCACTCAATCATCCAATCGATTTCACGGCTCCAACATTAGTTTTGTATGGAAACAACGATAAGATCATTCCACCAAAAGCAATGTGTTATTGGCTCTCTAGGTTATCGCTGGTATCAGACGAGAAAATTAATTCTCTTCAATTCATCATTTATGCCAACGGTTGGCACATGCTTACCCGACAGCTAGAAGCTACAACAGTAATAAATGACATCCTAGTATGGCTTAATAGTTTTCAATCTATTGGTGTTGTAAGTTCTACACTACGAGTAAAAGAGGCTCAAGATTCAGTATGTAAATCGAGTCCTTAAAATAAAATAGCCTGATATGCTTTCTTTGATAAATATCGCAACAGCTTTTGGCCTTGCAGCCATTAACACTTGCCAGAGATTTAGCAGCGTTACTTTAAGTAACGCTTGATTTCGAAAAAGTACTTTGGAACAACGAGGTGTTTTGGTCATTGCTCCAAAAATACTTTGTTTTTCAAAACCAAAGAGCGAGATAGTGTTTCTTGTGATTTTGTTAATATAGTCACACAAATACTCAAACACCGATAATGAGGCGCTGTAACCTCTTGAAATCCTAATGGTTTTCTTTGGATGTCTGCTCTCATAATCCTTTGGTCCCAGGTTCAAGTCCTGGTGGGCCCACCAGAAATGAAAAGGTCCGTACCGGACACATGGTTTACATCCGGTACCGACCACATGGTTTACACCTTTACCAATCACATCCCCAATACTTTGGGACCAAATGGATTCTCTAGGGCACTAACCTTATAAGATTCCATATCAAAGTAAGCCTTATCGTAATCTGATGCGCTTACTTTTCCTGAGTGTCTTGGTGTTGGAGTGATATTAAGAAAAGGGGTGAACTGATGGACTGGTTTGCTTGGGTGTGTGTAGTGGCTTTTCATGATCAAAAAGCTGTATTTTTATACAGTAAAAGGATAGTTAATACGTTAAAATGTGGGATTTATATACAGATCACTGATAACATGTATAAAAATATCGTTTTTCTATACACATCAAAAAAACGTGCATATGAGCAAAATACAATCACTTGAAGGTTTGAGTAGTTCAAGATTCGATACGCCAGCAATCTTGAAAAAATTAGCTGAGAGTAGCAGAATGCTTGCTGAGTTAAAGGGGGTGGCAGCATCCATCCCAAATCAAGGGATTTTAATTAATACCCTTGGCTTACAAGAGGCTAAAGATAGTTCTGAAATAGAAAATATCGTCACCACTCATGATGAACTCTTTAAGGATGATTTGCTGCCAGAGTCAGTGAATGATTCGGTTGCCAAGGAGGTCTTGCGTTATAGGCAGGCACTTCGAATTGGCTTTGAGCAAGTGCGAGAGTCAGGCCTTTTAACTAGTAATCATATTTTGCTGATTCAGGCGGAGCTTGAGCGTAATAATGCAGGTTATAGAAAGCTACCTGGAACTAGCTTAAAAAGCTCTCAAGGGGAGGTTGTGTATACACCCCCGCAAGACCCCAAAGAAATTATTAGGCTAATGGTTGAGCTTGAGAATTTCATCAATGATTCCGGATCATACCTAGTCGATCCATTAATAAAAATGGCCTTGATACATCATCAATTTGAAAGCATTCATCCTTTCTACGATGGCAATGGACGTACCGGCCGGATTATTAATGTCTTGTACCTAGTAAAAGAGCAGCTACTCAACATACCGGTTCTTTATTTGAGTAACTATATAGTTCGCAACAAATCAGAATACTATCGCCTTCTTCAGGCAGTGCGCGATGATGATGCTTGGGAGGATTGGGTTCTATATATGCTGGAGGCGGTCCGCGCAACTTCAGAGCAGACAATTAAGAAGATCAATGAGATAAAAGTAGCCCTATTTGACTACAAACATAGAATCAGGGAAAAGCACAAATTCTATAGCCAAGATTTAATTAATAATTTATTTACTCATCCATATACAAAGATTGAATTTGTAATGCGTGACTTGAATATTTCTAGGCTCACTGCCACCAAATATCTCGATGTTCTAGCGGAAGAGGCGTTTTTAGAGAAGAGAAGAGTCGGGCGCATCAATTACTACATCAATATTGCTTTGAATGAAATTCTTATAAATTAATTGCATTTAACAATTAGCCAAAGGGTTACTTAAAGTAACGCTTATAAATTATTCAAAGAAGTACTTTGGAGCAACGAAGTGTTAGATGGTTGCTCCAAAAATCCTGTGGTTTCGAAAACCAAAGAGTGAGGGATTACATTTTGTGATCTTGTTAATCTAGTTACACAAATACTCACACACCGATATTTAGGAGACGTAAGCTCTTGAAATCTTAGTGGTTTTCTTTGGATGTCTGCTCTCATAATCCTTTGGTCCCAGGTTCAAGTCCTGGTGGGCCCATCAGTAAAGCAAACCCTCATCAGTAATGGTGGGGGTTTTCTTGTAGGCGTTACTTAAAGTAACGCTTATAGGGCAAATGATCCTTAGTTACTACATTAAGGGTAAACCAGCACGCCTTGATACACTTATAGGCATATAGTTTCTAAAATTACTTTTTTCCTTTGACTAGAAGGGACAAATAATAAACTTTCAATTTGAGTGATTTTTTAATCTTTGGCCTATTGATGTTGATATCTGGATGATTGACAGAGAAGCCTTAGCGCATGATGCGTAAACATAAAATAGTAAAGTCAGAAAAAATGAAAACAATCTTAACAATCGTGTTAACAGCATTTTTCTCCGTGACATGGGCCCAGTCAGACTCGGCGATTATTGATACCGAGCAAATGCAGCAGGCAGTTGCGCGGGGCGCCATTATTTGGGATGTGCGCGGTGAAAAAAACTATCTAGAAGGGCATCTGCCAGAGGCCATTAATGTTGGTGAAATCGGTAGTGTCCTGCGCGATCCCAATAAGGAGGACTACATTGCCACGGAGCAAATTCAAAAAATCTTTAATGCCGCTGGCTTAGATGTTAATCAAGAAATTGTGGTCTATGGCGCGCGTGGTAATCCCTATGCTTATTTTGGTCTATACACCATCAATTATTTTGGTGGCAAAAAAGCACAGATTTATCATGGCGGGATTGATGCCTGGAGACAAGCTGGTTTGCCGATACAAAAAGAGCGCCAAAGCTTACCCCCAGTATCAGTCGCGCTTGTTACCCAGCCTCAATTAGTCGTAAATAATGAGGAGATGTTTAAGCTTGCCCAATCCAAGTCTGTACAAATTATCGATGCGAGAACCCCCGATGAATTTACTGGTAAGGATGTTCGCGCGATTCGGGGCGGCCATATTCCTAACGCGATTAACATTCCTTTTGAAGAAAATTGGCAAGATCCGGCGACCGCGATTAAGTTAGGTAAAAAACAAGTGGGCGATAACTCGGGTATGGCCCTGAAAAACCAAGCCGATCTCAAAAAGCTTTACGCTAATTTAGACCCTGATAAAGAGACGGTGGTGTATTGCCAAAGTGGTGTGCGGGCATCCGAAACCGCCGTGATATTAAAAACCTTAGGGTTCAAAAAAGTCAAAGTATATGAATCCTCTTGGTTAGGCTGGGGTAATAACCTCAAGGCGCCGGTAGCTGATGAAACTTTTTTAAATGTGGGTGCGCTTAATGCGAAGATGGCCGCCATGCAAAATAAGATTAATCAGTTGGAAGAGGCCTTAAAAAATAAAAATAACTGATCTGACTCTGGTTGTGAAAAATGCGAGTTTCTAGACGGTTGCCTAGCGATTGCCTGATGAGTGCAATTAATTCAATGACTTACAAGGGTGTTAATTTGCATCCAAAACTGATACACCATTTGTTTAACTTTAATCTACCCAAGTGATAAAGTTATTTTTGACTAGCGAACTATATTAAACGGATGCTGGGCTGAAATTAGTTGCAAATTAGGGCGCTAATTAGATTAGATTTTCATGCAAATAAACAGGCATAGTCCAGGGAGTACTCAAAGCTACACAAACCGGAATTCTTTGGTCCCAGGTTCAAGTCCTGGTGGGCCCACCAGAAAAGCAAACCCTCACTAGCTATAGAGAGGGTTTTATCTTTTGAGCGTTACTTTAAGTAACGTATAAGCATGGCGAGCTAAACTAGTAAAAATATATAAAATTCTTCAAGGATTAAAAATATGCGTTAGTTAGCCCCTTTTAGAGAGATAAAAATAATACGGCGTAAGGCTGCTGATAACTATCCCAGTAAGAAGCGGGCTCAAAAACAGTAATTGGCTGCTTAGAATGGTTAAATGGACTTTTTATAAAGGCTCCAAAAAGGAACTTATAGTGCTATAATGGAACCTCCTAACGGAGAGCCATTATGTCTATTAACGTTAAATTGTCAGAAAAACTAGTTGAGCAAGCCAAAGTATTTGGAAATATTGAGCATCGCTCGGTACCCAAACAGATTGAGTATTGGTCACAAATTGGCAAGATTGCCCAAGAAAATCCAGACTTACCTTTTTCTATGATTCGTGAAATCCTGGCTGCAGATCAAGAACCAGTCATTGGTGAATACGTTTTTAGTTAATGCGTTTACTCATTACGGCCAGTTTTGCAAAGGCCACTAAAAAACTGCACACCCCACAAAAAGTAGAGCTAGACACTGCGCTCAAATTTATTTCCAAAGACCCCATCATTGGTGAGGCAAAAGTAGGAGATTTACTGGGAGTGTATGTTTATAAATTCAAACTTTCCCAGCAACAATGTTTATTAGCATATCGAATTGTGGATCAAGAAAGTATTAAGCTTTTAACATTTGGCCCGCATGAAAATTTCTATCGAGATTTAAAACGTCAAGGCGAATAGCGCCTAGCTTCCCAAAGCCTTCCTTAAGTAGGGATCAATATCCCCTTGAACACTGACCACACGCAGACCCCCTTTTTATATGGGTCTATTATGGGCTTCTGCCCTCATAATCCTTTGGTCCCAGGTTCAAGTCCTGGTGGGCCTACCAGA
>JABMMT010000110.1 GCA_013205155.1 Betaproteobacteria bacterium
ACTAGTTTTGCACCTTGTTGGATTAGCCTGTGGCACCCACCTGAAATTGGGCTACTAATGCAACCAGGAAGGGCAAAAACCTCCCTTCCCAAATCGGCAGCAATTCGGGCAGTAATTAAGGAGCCCGATTTTTCTGCCGCTTCTATCACCACAACCCCTATCGCCAGAGCGGCAATGAGGCGATTGCGTCTTGGGAAATGAAAGGGTTTGGGGCCTGAACCCAAAGGAAGCTCAGAGACTATTAGGCCTTGGTGGGCGATTTTTTGAGCTAGAGCAATATGCTCTTTGGGGTAGGTTTGGTCTAGCCCAGTGCCGCAAACAGCCAATGTGAAATAGTTTTTGCCTAGATCTAAGGCGGCTTGATGGGCAGCCCCATCGATTCCTTTTGCCAGCCCAGAAATGACGAGGGCCCCCGCTTTTGAAAGCGCTTGAGCAAAGACTGCTGCATGACGTAGGCCCCCGCTGCTGGCCATGCGTGCGCCTACAACAGCAATCATTGGCATATTTAATAGGCGAATATCCCCTTTTATATAGAGGCACTCTGGGGGATCATATAAGTCATTGAGTCGAGCAGGGTATTGTGTATCACCCCGATGAATTTTTAAGCTGGTGTGAGTGGGGGCGTTTTGCATAAAGTGATTTTGACTTTGGGGGAAATTGGCACAATCAGCACCAGCTGATTCTTCTGTTGGATAATTCCTACATGGCACTACTAAACGTTCTTTGCTATCCCGATCCACGCTTACACAAGGTTGCAAAACCCGTTGCGCAAGTCGACGCACGCATTAAAAAAATCGTGGCAGATATGGCAGACACAATGTATGAGGCTCCAGGTGTTGGCTTGGCAGCAACCCAGGTAGATATACATGAGCGCATTGTGGTCATTGATATATCTGAGGAGCAAAATGAATTAAGAGTTTTTATTAACCCAGAGATTATTTGGGTCAGCTCTGAGAAAAAGTCATGGAGAGAGGGATGTCTTTCCGTGCCAGAGTTTTACGATGAAGTCGAAAGACCTGCCCAGGTCAGAGTGAAAGCTTTAGATCTGGATGGAAAAGAATTTGAAATTGAGACCGATGGGCTATTAGCAGTTTGTTTACAGCACGAGTTAGATCATTTGCAGGGCAAGGTATTTGTAGAATATCTATCAATCCTTAAGCGCACTCGCATTTCTCACAAATTGAAAAAGCGTACCAAAGAATTATTGGATGAGCGCTAAGCGCCCCATGAAAATTGTTTTTGCTGGAACCCCAGAGTTTGCTGCGCAAGCAATGCGATCGATTCATGATGCTGGTCATGAGATTGTTTTGGCCCTGACTCAGCCTGATCGCAGGGCTGGAAGGGGCATGCATCTCCAAGCAAGTCCAGTAAAGGCTTTTGCAAATGAAAATAATATTTCAGTCTTGCAGCCTCAGACACTGAGGCGCAGTAGCGCTGACACACAAAAGCAAGCAGAGGCGGAAGAGGTATATCGACGGTTATTAGGCTTAGATTTTGATGCCATGGTCGTAGTGGCTTACGGCTTAATTTTGCCGCAAGAGATTTTAGATATCACTCAGCATCCTGGAAGATATGGCAGCTTTAATATCCATGCCTCATTGCTACCAAGATGGCGAGGTGCTGCGCCGATTCAAAGGGCCATTGAAGCTGGTGATCAGAAAACAGGCGTATCTATTATGAAAATGGATGCAGGCCTCGATACAGGCGATACAGTTTTAGTAGAGGCATTAAATATTTCTCCCGATGAAAATAGCGCTACCTTGCATGATCGACTGGCAAACATGGGCGCCCGTCTGATTGTGCAAACACTGCATACCTTAGAAAAAGATAAAGCGATAGAAGCTGCACCACAAAATAGTCAGGGCGTAATGTATGCGGAAAAAATACTAAAGAGCGAAGCAGAAATTGATTGGTCCCTTAGCGCCCAGGAAATCGATTGTCGAATACGGGCATTTAATCCTTTCCCAGGTGCCATGAGCACTCTTAAAGGCATTCCATTGAAGTGCTGGAATTCATGTTTATGGCTTAACAATGCCCCTGAAGAAACGCAGCGTGCTGGTGAGATTTTAGGATTCAGCGAAGAAGGGGCTTATATTCAGTGCGGCAAGGGCGTGATTGAAATTTTAGAAATGCAAAGACCTGGTGGAAAAAAAATGAGCGCAAAAATGTGCTTGCAAGCATTTCTTGATCAAGAAAATGAACGGCGCTTTCAGGTAAAAACCCAGAGTAAAGCAATTTGACTGATCCAAAAAAAATACGCAGTCTACCGCTTTCAGAGGCCATCACCATTTCAGCTCAAGCGGTAGGCGAAGTGTTAAGCGGTAGATCGCTTACAGAGGTTTTGGATGAACTCGAGCCTCATGAGCGACCGATTGTGCAAAGCCTAAGCTTTGATGCTTTACGGAAATGGGTCCGCTCACAGGAGCTAATTAAGCAGTTCATCCCCAAGGCGCCCCCGCCAGAAGTTGAGCATCTTTTGAGTGTAGCAATTCCATTATTTTTACAGAGCAACGCTGATGGCAATAGTTATGCTGCGCACACCATTGTTGATCAGGCAGTGAAAGCCTGTGGTGAATATGACAAGACAATGTATGCCAAAGGATTGGTGAATGCTGTATTGCGAAAAGTAAGCCTGATAGCTCAAGCAGCAGAAAGCGAAAAAGGCTATGCACCCGATCCCATTCCAATGTTTACCCCGCCTTGGTGGCGAGCCAATCTCAAGCGTCATTATCCCAAGTCATGGCAAGCGATTTTGTTTGCCCAAGCAAAGCGGGCACCTTTGATACTGCGTGTTAATCAGCAGCAACAAACGCGAGCTGAGTATCAGGCCTTACTAAAGGAGGCCGGGATGACTTCAACCCCTATAGAGGGGATAGCGAGCGTTTCCTTGCCAGCAGCTTTGGTATTAGATGCGCCAGTGCCAGTAGGCGATCTGCCGAACTTTTATAGTGGCGCGGTTTCCGTTCAAGATGCAGGGGCGCAATTGGCCGCTCTCTTGTTGGCCCCCAAAGCAGGTGAGCTGGTTCTTGATGCCTGCGCAGCACCGGGTGGAAAAACTGCCCACTTATTGGAACTAGCAAATTGTGAAATGACGGCACTCGAACTAGATGGCAATCGGATTGGAAAAATTAGTGGAAATTTAGATCGCCTTCATTTGCATAAAGACAATGTAAAAATTGTGCGAGGTGATGCATCTAAGAATGGCTGGTGGGATGGGATCCTTTTTGACAAAATCTTATTAGATGCCCCTTGCTCAGCCTCCGGAATTGTTTCTAGGCACCCAGATATTCCTTTTTTAAGGCGCGAAGCGGACATCAAAGCTTTGCAACAAAGACAGAGAGCCATTTTGAGCCAGGCCTGGAAGATGCTCAAGCCTGAAGGGCTGCTGCTTTATGTAACTTGCTCCATTTTTCCTGAAGAGGGCGAGGAGCAGGCCTTATGGTTTGCTGCGGAGCACGGCAATGCGGTACGATTAGACGCTCCTGGGCAGATTTTGCCCACAGAAGTAAATGATGGCTTTTACTATGCTTTGTTTAAGAAAAATGGACCATGAGCCACAGCATTAAACAATTTATCTTTTTGTGCCTGTTGTTATTCGGTATGCATGTATCAACCGCCAGTGCAGAGGGAATCAAAATTAAATCCTTTGAATTGGAGCGGGTTGATGGCGAGTGGCTTTTAAATGCCGCATTCCAAATTGAGTTGGCTCCGGGTCTAGAAGATGCGGTACAAAAAGGTGTGGTCCTTTTTTTTCAGACGGAGTTTGAGCTAACCCGTGGCCGTTGGTACTGGTTCGAAGAAAAAGCAGTCTTAGCCCAAAGACAAACACGCCTTTCATATCAGCCACTCACGCAACAGTTTCGAATTGCCTCTGAGGGCTTTACCTTTGCAGCCCCAACCATTTTTGAAGCTCTTCAGGCAGTTGGCAGTATTGGTGGTTGGCGAGTCATTGATAATGCTCAGCTTGACCAAGGCAAGCCGTATGCAGCTGGCCTAAGAATGGTGCTTGACCTGAGCAAACTACCAAAGCCATTTCAGGTCAATGCATTAAATAATCGGGATTGGAACGTATCGAGTGATTGGTATCGCTTCCCTTTTTCTCCCGCAGGCCCTAATTTGATAAAGCGATGAGCCTATTACACCGCCTTCCCAAGCTTGACTTTTTTTTATCAGGGTCTTGGAGAAAAAAAGTCATTCCAGTTGCCATAGGAATGATTGGCGTATTTGCACTACTTCTCCTGGTGCTGCTATCACTCGCATCATCTAATACGCAGTTTTTTGAAAATTACTTCATTTGGCTATATGCAGCTAATGTGGTGATTGGTATTTGTCTTACGCTAGTTATCTTCGCATTGGGATCGGTTATTGCCGTGCGTTGGTATCGTGGGCATTTCGGTACTCGTCTGGTAGCAAAGTTGGCCATGATTTTTGCTTTAGTAGGCGTGGTTCCTGGTTTAATTTTGTACGGGGTTTCTTTGCAGTTCGTATCACGTAGTATTGAAACCTGGTTTGATGTAAAGGTTGAGTCTGCCCTGGAGGCTGGCCTTGAACTAGGTCGCGCCACTTTAAGTAGCTCTTTGCAAGAGCTGCAAGATGAGGGCCGGATTGTGACCGATCAAATTCGTGGCATACCCAATATTGCTAGCCCCGCCGAACTCACTTTACTGCTGTCAAGAATGCGAGATCAATTTGGTATTCAAGAAATCACCGTCTTTGATAGCCATCAAGTGCTGATTGCAACTGCTGCCTCTGGCGCACTGATTAAACAGTCCCCCTCTCCAAGCCAAGCGTTAATGGTTCAGGCTTCTAAAGTCGGCCATGTCAGCATCATTGATGAGCCAAGCTCTGCCAGCGGCTCTCAAGAATATTTATTGCGAGTAGTGCTCCCGATGGTTAAAGAGGCTTCTGTTAGCACACGTGGATTTGGTCTTAATACACAGTATCAAAAAGAGCTCTGGTATCTTCAGCTAGTAAAAGCCGTTCCCGAGGGAATCACCAAAAATTCTCTTGCTGTTCAAGCTGCCTATACTGATTATCAAGAAAAGTCCTTAGGTCGATCGGGCTTGCGCAAAATGTTTGTGGGCACCCTTACGCTGACTCTTTTCTTTGCATTATTTGTGGCAATTACGCTGGCATTAATATTGGGCCGCCAACTGGCGCGTCCTCTCCTGATGTTATTAAGGGGAACCCAAGCCGTTGCACAGGGCGATTTGTCACCCAAGCCAGAATTAGATACTGGTGATGAGCTGGGTATGCTCACTCGTCAATTTAACGTCATGACTAAGCAGTTATCAGATACCCGCACTTCTTTGCAGGAGTCAAAGACCTTTTTGGAGACTGTATTAGGAAACTTAACAGCGGGCGTTTGTATTTTTGACAGAGAATACAAAGTAGTCTCGAGCAATGCTGGTGCCGACAGAATTTTTGGCCAAGATCTAACCCATTTAGAGGGCGGCCCATTAAGCCATAGCCCCACTCTATTGGAGTTTGAAGATGCCATTAAAGAGGGTTTTGCTACTATGAGACTGGCAGTTGGCAGCGATACTGATGAAAAGAAGGGGCCGATCAATGGAGGACAAAAAGGCGCATCTGTTTGGCAAAAACAAATCCAATTGCATGCCACTAACGAATATGAAAATGAACTCGGCGTTACTTTATTTGTGCGAGGCACTGAATTAACTGCTGATTTAAGAATGGTCGTATTTGATGACATTACTGACGTAGTTACTGCCCAAAGATCGATTGCCTGGAGTGAGGTGGCCAGAAGATTGGCCCACGAGATCAAAAATCCATTAACACCCATTCAGCTATCTGCCGAAAGATTGCAGCATAAGCTAGCTGGGAAGCTAAGCCCTGAGCAAGAAGAGATGATGAATCGCAGTACAGAAACCATCATTGGCCAAGTGGAGGCCATGAAAGAAATGGTGAATGACTTTAGAGATTTTGCGAAGACGCCAACCCCGCAACTAAAGCCGATCTCTATTAATACTTTAACCACAGAAATCTTAGGTTTGTATGAGGGCAGCTCGATTCGTACTCAATTGGACCCAAAGTGTCCCGATATCATGGGAGACCCCACTCAGTTGAGGCAAGTGATCCACAATCTTCTTCAAAACGCCCAAGATGCTACTTTGGAGGGAAAGAATCAAAACGAGCCTGTTGAAGTTAAAACAGAGCTAGTTCCCTATGGAGAGCAAAATGGGGCGGTGCAAAATGCGGTACGACTAACAATAAGTGATGGCGGGACTGGTTTTCCAGCTAAGATATTGGCAAGAGCGTTTGAGCCGTATGTAACGACAAAGATTAAAGGCACGGGATTGGGTTTGGCGGTTGTTAAGAAAATCATTGAAGATCATGTTGCCAAAATTGAAATCCGTAACCGTATGCGGGGAGCAGAAGTGATTGGTGCGCAAGTTTCGGTTTTGTTTATGAATTTAGCAAAAGAGGCAGCCTAAGTATGGCTAGTATTTTGGTTGTAGATGACGAGATGGGAATTCGTGAGCTTCTCAATGAGATTCTGACTGATGAAGGCCATACTGTTTACGCAGCAGAGAGCGCTGTGCAGGCCCGTACTATTCGCGAACAAATGCGACCCGATCTTGTTTTGCTAGATATTTGGATGCCTGATACCGATGGTATTACTTTATTAAAGGAGTGGTCTAAGACTGGTCAGCTAACCATGCCAGTAGTCATGATGTCTGGACATGCCACGATAGATACAGCGGTCGAAGCTACACGCATTGGCGCACTCAATTTTTTAGAAAAACCGATTGCACTACAAAAGCTTCTCAAAACGGTAAACAAAGCCTTAGAGCTTTCTCCTAAATACATTGAGCCGGAAGAAGAAAGAGCTGTGCAAACAAGTTCACCTTCGAATATAAGCCTAAAATCGGCTATTGCTGAGGCTCCAAGTCAGGCGCCTGCAGAGGGAGAGTACATCAGTGGAATTGCAAAAAACTATTTTGATCTTCCCTTGAGAGAGGCGCGTGATTTATTCGAGAAGGCTTATTTTGAGCATCAAATGCAAATCATGGGCGGAAGTATGACCAAGATTTCGGACTACACCGGTCTTGAGCGCACACATCTATATCGCAAACTCAAAGCACTAGGCATTGATACCTCTCGTAATAAAGGCGAGCAATAGAGTCTTGGACAACTATTCTTGGTGCTAGTGTTTGTCACAGGCGTTGACATATTGAAAGTATCAGCATTGCGAAGGACGGCGGGGCCCGCTCAAGCAATACATTTTTTTCGGAATGATTCCCATGGAAATTAAGGTTAACTTTCTCGATAAGCTTCGTCTTGAAGCTAAGTTCGATGACTTCACGGTAATTTCTGATCAGCCTATCCGGTATAGGGGCGATGGTTCTGCTCCTGGCCCCTTTGATTATTTTTTGGCCTCATCTGCCCTATGCGCCGCTTATTTTGTAAAGCTGTACTGTGACACTCGCAATATTCCTACTGAAAATATTCGCCTCTCGCAGAATAATATTGTTGATCCGGAAAATCGCTATCAGCAGATTTTTAAGATTCAAGTTGAGCTGCCGGACGACATCTCTGCCAATGATCGTCAGGGCATTTTGCGATCCATTGAACGCTGTACAGTGAAAAAAGTAGTGCAGGCCGGGCCAGAGTTTGTGATTGAAGAAGTGAAGAACTTAGATGAGGATGCGCAGACTTTATTAACCCTTAAATCAGATTCGGACGATAGTACTTATATCCTGGGCAAGGATCTACCGCTTGAGCAAACCATTGCCAATATGTCTGAGGTGTTGGCGAATCTGGGAATCAAGATTGAAATTGCCTCATGGCGCAACATCATTCCCAATGTTTGGTCTTTACATATTCGTGATGCGCATTCC
>JABMMT010000111.1 GCA_013205155.1 Betaproteobacteria bacterium
ATGGCAAAGCGCGCAGCTACCCGTGAGCTCGGTAGTATATGCAGTGATGAAGAAGGCGCCAAGCTTGAGAAAGAGCTGAGTGCTGCGGTGAATCAGCTTGGTATTGGCCCACAAGGGCTTGGTGGTGATGGAACTGCCTTTGCAGTCCAGGTAGAGCTAGCACATACTCATATCACCATGAATCCAGTGGCTGTGAATATGCAGTGTCATTCCGCACGTAGAGCCCGTGCTACCTTTACATCCGCTGGTGTGAGCTACGGATTCTAGGAAAATAACTGATGACTCATTACAACCTTGCAACACCAGTTAGCGAAGAGGCAATTCGTAAACTTCGTATCAATGACACTGTGACTTTGCAAAATACCCTGTTTGGCATTAGAGATGCCACGCAGATTCACATGTTTGATCATGATCGCAAAACCCGTTTTGATCTCAATGGGCATGCAGTTATTCATACGGCGCCTAATGTTCGTAAAGTTCCTGTTAGTAAGCAATTTCCTGCTGGATATGAGCCTATTTGCATTGGTACTACTACTTCTGATCGTATGGAACGATTCACACGCCCCCTCATGACGCAAAAAGGTGTTCGCATGATTGTTGGCAAAGGTGGCATGAGAGAAGACTCTGCTGAAGCATTTAAAGAGCTGGGTGGTGTTTATTTAGCGATTATTGGGGGTACTGCCGCTTTAGAAACTACTTGGATAGAGCAAATTGAAGATGTTGACATGGATGATCTCAACCCTGAATCGCTTTGGCGTTTCAAGATAAAGGATTTTGGCCCTTTATTAGTGGCGATGGATAGTCATGGTGGCAGTATTTACCAAGAAGTAAAGGGTGAAGTAGCACGCAAGAAAGATGCAGTACTGAAAAGCCTTGGAATTCATTCATGAATACTATTCCAACAATTGAAACAGATATTTTGATATTGGGCTCTGGTGGCGCAGGGCTTTTCGCAGCCTTACATGCTCATCAAGCAAATCCTAATTTACATATTACGATTGCCGTTAAAGGTTTATTGGGCAAATGTGGTTGTACCCGGATGGTTCAGGGCGGTTACAACGTTGCCTTAGCTGAAGGAGATTCGGTAGAGCGACACTTTATGGATACCATTGAAGGTGGTAAATGGCTGTCGGATCAAGAATTAGCATGGACCTTAGTGAGTAAGGCGGTAGAGCGCATTCGAGAATTAGAAAATGAGTTGGGTTGCTTTTTTGATCGAAACCCTGATGGAACAATTCATCAAAAAGCTTTTGCAGGGCAGACTTTTGATCGCACTGTTCACAAGGGTGACTTAACTGGTATTGAAATTATTAATCGTTTAGCAGAGCAGGTATGGGCTAGAGGTATTCATCGGCTGGAAGAGTACCGCGCTATTGAACTGATTCATAGTAAAGATGGCAAGTCACTTGCCGGAGTATTGATGCTCGATATGCAAACAGGACAATTCACCCTTGTACGTTCTAAGGCAGTCTTATTAGCTACTGGTGGTGGGCCAACGATGTACAAATACCATACACCGTCAGGTGATAAAAGTTGCGATGGTTTAGCCATGGCACTGCGCGCAGGATTAACCTTGCGTGATATGGAGATGGTGCAGTTTCATCCTACTGGTTTATTAGCCGGCCCTGGAACACGAATGACAGGGACAGTGATAGAAGAAGGGTTGCGGGGAGCAGGCGGATACTTGCTAAATGGTAATCGCGAACGCTTTATGAATCACTATGATTCACGTAACGAGCGAGCCACAAGAGATATTGTGTCAAGAGCCATCAATTCTGAGATTCGTGCGGGAAGGGCTACACCTAATGGTGGTGCCTATATTCAAATGAGTCATTTAGGGCCGCAGAATGTGCGGGAGCAATTCAAGGGAATGGTCGAGCGGTGCGCTGATAGTGGTTTTGATTTGGCAAATGATTTAGTGGAAGTTGTCCCAACCGCCCATTACATGATGGGTGGCCTTGTCTTTAAAAGTGACTGCAGTACTGATTTACCAGGTCTCTATGCGGCTGGTGAAGATACGGGCGGGGTACATGGGGCCAATCGTCTTGGTGGAAACGGGGTTGCAAACTCAACTGTATTTGGTGGTATTGCAGGTGATACGATGGCTCACTGGGCGGCTAAGCAGAGCTTACTTGAGTGCAATATGGACGAGGTACATGCCAGCATTCAAGCTCATGAGGCGCCACTTAACAAAGCAGCAGGTGATATTGAGGCAGTTCGTGATGCCTTGTCTGAATGTATGTGGGATGGTGTAGGAATATCTAGAACAAAAGAAAGTCTACTTCGTGGCCGCAATACTCTTCATCGCTTAGAGGAAGTCCTATTACAAATTGGTGTTGGTGATATTCAACGTGAATATAGTGTGACTTGGCAAGATTGGATGAATTTGCAAAATCTCATACAGGTCAGTAAAGCAATTACTGAGGCGGCTATTTCTAGAGAAAACTCTAGAGGGTCGCATTATCGCGAGGATTTTCCTGAGCCCGGATCCATTGAAGACTCCTATTACACAGCGATCAATCTTCAAGGTCAAAGTTTGTTGATCGAAAATAGATTAGTTCAATTCACTCTAGTAAAGCCTGGCGAAACTATTCTTGTTGAGACCTAGTCATTTTTGAGTTCATAGAACCGCTGACATTTGCCTTAGCCGCAATAATCATCTTTGGCGCGTATTTTATTTTTGGAGTATCTGGGTTTGGCGCTTCTATCGTCGCCGTTCCCTTATTGGTCCAGATTTACCCATTAAAGTCGGTAGTGCCAATGATGGTCATGATTGATGTTTGCGGATCTTTGTATCTCGGGAATAAAAACTCAAGAAATGCAGATATGAAAGAATTGAAGTGGCTATTTCCCTTTACCTTGATAGGGATTGTTGTGGGG
>JABMMT010000112.1 GCA_013205155.1 Betaproteobacteria bacterium
CATCACCACTCCTGCACTATTTTCGTTTTCAAATGCTGCAGTAAGAGATGAATTAATATCCAAAGCGTTTGCCATTGAACTAGATGAAATCTCACCATCTAATGTCACCATGGCGGTATGTTTTTCTACGCCAATACCACGTCCTGGCAAATGAAAATCAAATACCATAATCACCACAGACACAATAACCAGTAAGGTCAGAACTCGGAGCACTGCTTTCCAGCGACGAGCCTTACGGGTTTCTTTTAAGTTCTCTAACAATAAATGCTCGAGTGCTTGTCGTTCCCAATTTGGATTTGGACTGTTTTCCATCTTTATCAATTCCTTAGTGTTACTTTTTTTAATTTCAAACTTCTAAGCTAGCTACGCTATCAGATTTTCTTTAAGCCATGACGACAACTGACTCACATCATCCACATGGGCTAATGACTTTGAAGCCTTTAAGGTATCAGGTGGGTGAGCTCCATACGTCACAGCTACCGCATCTACTCCCGCATTAGTTGCCATATCTAAGTCATGCGTTGTATCGCCAATCATCAGAATACGACGTGTCGGCACCTGAGTCACATCTGACAGCTCGAGCAACATAGCTGGGTGAGGCTTAGAAAATGATTCATCCGCAGTTCGGGTTTCATGAAATACATGAGAAAGTTGATGGTGCTTTAGTGATCGATCTAGGCCGACTCTCGATTTACCAGTTGCCACTGCCAGCAGATATTGGTCGGCACGCAACTCTTCTAGCAATTCACGGATGCCAACAAATAAATCAAGCTCATGGTCTTTTGCTAAATAATGAAAGCGAAAACGGTCTGTCAGTTTTTGAAAATGAATTGGGTCAACCCAAGGAACTGCCCGCCGTAATGAATCATGAATACCCAAGCCAATCACTGAGCTTGCCAAAGTATCGTCAGGGACTTTAAAGCCTAGATCACGACAGGATTGCTGAATGCAATGGACGATCGTGGGGGTGGAATCCATAATGGTTCCATCCCAATCCCAAACAATTAAGTCATAGCGGCGATCAGATTTATCTTTTTGTGGCATCTTCAGTTGGAGATTTTTCTTTAGTCGTCTTTTCTGGCTGATCGAATGCTTTCATCATAGCCTCGAACTCAAAAGGTAGTGGGGATTCAATCCGCATCTTTTCCCCTGTTCGGGGGTGAGTAAACCCGGCTAAATGGGCATGTAAGTAGAGGCGTTTTGATTTAATCAACTTATCTTGATCTTCAAAACCATACTTATCATCGCCCAAAATAGCATGGCCTAACTTTTGTAAGTGCACCCGAATTTGATGGGTACGGCCAGTTTTTAATTGGGCCTCCGCTAAAGTGATTGCGGTCCCTTCTCGCTGAAAGCTTTTACTCACTCGCAAGGCGGTATGACTTGGTAGGCCGTCAGGATCAACGCGTACTCGGCGCTCTCCGTTTGCTAGTAAATACTTGTGCAATGGAAACTTGAGCTGCATCACGCTATTTCCCTGAGAAATTTCACCATGAGCTAATAAGTAATATCGTTTATCCGTTTGCCCCTCCCGAATTTGACGGTGGAGCTCAACCAGAGCACTGCGTTTTTTGGCCAATAGTAAAACACCAGAAGTATCACGATCTAGGCGGTGTACTAATTCTAAAAATTTGAGCTCAGGGCGTGTGATCCGCAATGTTTCGATGACACCAAGGGCAATACCTGATCCGCCATGGACTGCTAAGCCCGTAGGCTTATCAACAATTAACAAAGCATCATCTTCAAAAAGAATGGGCATTTTTTCGGAATACGTTTTTGCCCGAGACTTGGTCTGGGCAGTATTGACGGCAGCCATTTGTGCTGGCTCAGCTATCCGAACTGGAGGAAGCCTCACTACATCCCCTTCTACTAAACGAGTAGTGGGTTCAGCACGCTTTTTATTTACCCGAACCTCACCAGAGCGAATAATCCGATAAACGTGACTTTTAGGTACTCCTTTAGCCCAGCGTAATAAATAATTATCTAAGCGCTGCCCCGCTTCTTCGGGGCCGATGGTCTGAAGCAGAACTGTGGCCGAAGTTCGGACTGAAACTGCTTTTGGGGTCAATGTGGGGTCGGATTTCATGATTTATCTCTCTTGCCAGCTCCACAGAGGATGACAAGGCACTCAACAATACCCCATTGTCATTCAACTTGTGCCGTATAATCAGCGCTCTAGCCAATTTATTGGCCCGAGACGAACCTGATTCAGGTTTGAA
>JABMMT010000113.1 GCA_013205155.1 Betaproteobacteria bacterium
CCTTTGGACACTACCGCCAAGAGCCGCCATCAGAAGACCAGCCATGGCATATACCAAGGCCATACCCATTACATAAGAAAATGCTAAAGCGCTAGCACGGGCCTTGGATACAGTTTTACCACCTTGGGACCCAAAAATAACGCTCGATAAAATTGGTAGCATGGGCAAAACACACGGCGTGAATGCTAAAGCAAGCCCCAGAATAAAGAAGGCCAAGAATAAATAAGCAGTAGAAGTACCCTCTAAAAATCGACTAATTGCATTAACGTCATCGCGTTCTCGCCACAGATCTGCCAGGCTAAATTCTCTATTACTTTTTGGCGTTACAACACCATCAAGTAACTCTGGCAAGGGGGCAGCTTTGACACCAGGGCCTGCAAGTAAAAATTTCAGGGTCATGGGTGGGTAGCATATCCCTGCCTCTGCGCACCCTTGAAGAGTTACCTCAAGATGAATAGGCTTGCTCGGTTCAGGCTTTACTTCAATTAAGACCATAAACGGTTGCTTATATATCTGCATCTTTTTCTGAAAAGTTTCATCGAACTTTTCTATGCCGATTGGTAATGTAGGCTTGATACTGCCTAGCTTGCCAAGCTCTGAACCAGCCTCAAATTTAAGTGACTCTTGGTAGATGTAATAACCCTTGCTTGGAAGAAATTCAATTTCAATCTGATTAGATTTTTCTAGCCAATTTGCTTCTACCTTAAATGCTTTTTCAGGCGGTAAGAAGACTTGTGCAGGTAATACTTGCGCCGATAGCAGCGCAAGTATTACAAAAATCTTCTTCAAAAAAGATGGCATTCTCATATCCTCTAATTTACCTCAGCTTGCACCCACTCGCCATATTGGGCAGCATATTGCTCTGGTGAAAATGCGAGGATCTCGGGAAGATCATAAGGGTGGTGATCTTGGATAAATTGAGAGATTTCTAGCCACTTGGTTCCGGTAGTTTTTGCAGACAAGAGAACCTCATGTTCCTCACAAACCTTATCATCCCAACGGTAAACTGATTGCACACCATCGATCAATTGCACACAAGCAGCCATTCTTGACTCCACCAAGGCACGAGCTAAACTTTTTGCAGATTCCATATCGGGAAGACTTGTAAAGACTACAAGAAGCTTATTGGGATTGACTAAAGGGTTATGAGGCATACTGTATTTATAAGAATATAAATGAAAAAAGCCAGACCGAAGCCTGGCTTTTTAAATAGCTATGAACTTAAGCCTCTTGTGCTACAGCTGCTGTTTCTTCAACTTCTGGGCGATCTACCAACTCTACCAATGCCATAGGGGCATTGTCGCCATGACGGAAGCCAAACTTCAAAATACGAAGATAGCCACCTGGCCGTGTTGCATAGCGTGGGCCAAGCTCAGTAAAGAGTTTAGCCACGATATCGCGATCACGAGTGCGGTTAAATGCCAAGCGACGGTTTGCCAAGTTATCTTTTTTACCCAAAGTAATCAAAGGCTCAACAACCATGCGTAATTCTTTTGCTTTTGGCAAGGTGGTTTTAATCACTTCATGCTCCAAAAGAGAATTAGACATGTTGCGCAACATCGCTAAGCGATGTGAAGATGTTCTATTTAGTTTGCGTAAGCCGTTTCCGTGACGCATGATGCTTCCTTTCTAATTATTTCTCGAGGTTAGCTGGAGGCCAGCTTTCGAGTTTCATGCCAAGACTTAAGCCACGAGCAGCCAAAACGTCTTTGATTTCATTCAAAGACTTACGACCTAAATTAGGCGTCTTCAACAATTCATTCTCTGTGCGTTGAATCAAGTCACCGATGTAATAAATGTTCTCAGCCTTCAAGCAGTTTGCAGAGCGTACTGTAAGCTCAAGATCATCAACAGGACGCATCAACATTGGGTCAACCATTGAAGAGCGGCTTGGAGCGAGATCTCCAGATACTTCACTGCTTTCAAGCGCTGCGAACACTACCAACTGGTCTACCAAGATGGTCGCTGCTTGACGAATAGCTTCTTCTGGAGACAACACGCCATTGGTTTCAATAGTCATAACGAGACGATCAAGATCAGTACGTTGCTCAACACGGGCAGATTCGACAGCATAGCTAACACGACTTACTGGGCTAAATGAAGCATCTAATACGATGCGACCGATGATCTTGGTAGTTTCATCATTGTATTGACGAACATTACCTGGAACATAGCCACGACCTTTTTCAACCTTGATCTGCATGTCCAGCTTACCGCCAGCAGATAAGTGAGCAATGACGTGATCAGGGTTAATGATCTCTACATCATGTGGCAAGTCAATATCTTTTGCTGTAACAACGCCTGGGCCTTCTTTACGCAAATTGATAGTGACTTCATCACGTGACTGCAACTTAAATACGATACCTTTGAGGTTTAACAAGAGATTTACTACGTCCTCTTGTACTCCATCCAATGTAGAGTACTCATGAACTACACCTGCAATGGCTACTTCAGTTGGCGCATATCCAACCATCGAGGACAAAAGTACGCGACGTAATGCGTTTCCGAGTGTGTGGCCATAGCCACGCTCGAACGGCTCCATAACAACCTTAGCTTGGTTGGCAGTAAGCGCTTCAACAGAAATAATTTTTGGCTTGAGCAAATTTGTTTGCATATTTTTTCCTTGAGAGTGCCTAATTAGCGTGAATACAATTCGACGATCAAACTTTCATTAATTTCACCGCTGATGTCTTCGCGGTCTGGCACTTGTTTAAATGTTCCTTCAAGCTTAGTTGCGTCAACTGAAACCCAATTAACGGCAGACATTTGCTGAACTAAATTAAGTGATTCGGTAATGCGGATTTGCTTCTTCGCTTTCTCGCGAATTGCAACAACATCACCAGGTTTAACCTGAATGGATGGGATATTGACTGGACTGCCATTGAGCAAAATTGAGCAATGAGAAACCAATTGACGTGCTTCAGCGCGTGTAGATCCAAAGCCCATGCGATAGACCACGTTATCGAGACGTGACTCTAACAACTGGAGCAATGTAGAGCCAGTATTACCCTTACGACGCTCAGCTTCTGCGAAGTAACGACGAAATTGACGCTCTAAAATTCCATACATACGCTTAACCTTTTGCTTTTCACGCAATTGATTACCGTAATCAGATGTTCTTGAGCCAGACGTACGACCGTGTTGACCAGGCTTAGTATCTAACTTGCACTTGTCTGACAGGGCGCGACGTGCGCTCTTTAAAAATAAATCGGTACCTTCCCGACGTGCTAACTTGGCCTTAGGCCCTAAATAACGTGCCACGATGCTTTCCTTTCTTTGCCGCGGTCTTATGACCAACGGTGAGTTCACCCTTTAAATCAGATGAACAGTGGGCTTTTAAAAAAAACTACTAAAACTTTTAACAACTACTTCTGAGCTTAGATACGACGACGCTTAGGAGGACGACAACCATTATGTGGAACAGGAGTCACATCTTGAATCTCAGTGATCTTGATACCCAATGAGTTCAATGCGCGAACTGCTGATTCACGACCTGGGCCTGGACCTTTGATCTGAACTTCCAAGTTCTTGATACCGCATTCAACAGCAGCTTTACCAGCAACTTCTGCGGCTACCTGAGCAGCAAAAGGGGTTGATTTACGGGAGCCCTTGAAGCCCTGGCCGCCAGAAGTTGCCCATGAAAGCGCATTTCCTTGACGATCAGTGATCGTAATAATGGTGTTGTTAAAAGAAGCATGAACGTGCGCGATACCGTCAGCAACGTTCTTTTTAACCTTCTTGCGAGTGCGCTGTGAAGCGACAGAAGCGGATTGTTGTTTTGCCATGTCAATAAACTTTCTTGATTATTTCTTCAGTTGCACGCCAGACTTGCGTGGGCCCTTACGGGTACGCGCATTAGTCTTAGTACGTTGTCCGCGAACTGGCAGGCCCTTACGATGACGTACGCCACGGTAGCAACCTAAGTCCATCAAACGCTTGATGCTCATAGTTACTTCACGACGAAGGTC
>JABMMT010000114.1 GCA_013205155.1 Betaproteobacteria bacterium
GAAGCTTGTGCTCTGTCTAAAGCCACTACAGGATCATCAGTGCCATGGGCCATAAAAATCGGCGTACTTTGATTGGCTGAATGTTTTTCTAGATTAAAAGATGACGCTAAAGGCAAATAGCCAGATAGTGCAATGATACCCGCCAATTGATGAGGTAAACGCAATCCAATATAAAGCGCCATTGCACAGCCTTGCGAGAATCCAACAAGCACAATATGTCGATAATCGATGCCACGCTCAACTTCACGTTCAATGAGCTCAATGATCGAGGCAGCAGATCGTTTGATTCCATCAGCGTCTTCTTGATCCATGAGATTTCTACCGATGATGTCGTACCAGGCTGGCATCACATAGCCGCCATTGACGGTTACTGGCATGCTTGGTGCGCTTGGGAAGAGGAAACGAATTGCAGGATTTACAGGTAGATGAAGCTCCGGAATAATAGGCACGAAATCATTACCATCAGCCCCTAGTCCATGTAGCCATATGACTGAACAACTAGGGTTAGGGGAAGTCTCGAGTTCTATACAAGGCAACATAATTTGATCATCTCTTTAATAAGTGGAATGAGCATTGTAATGTTTTGAGCACCTTGATTCAGTAACTCATTAAGACGGTGATATCTTTAGATATAGCGGGCGATAAAGACTTTATTGCCTTTGGGTTTGAGATCGATCCATACAAAGTGACCTGAACCCGGCGCAACGTCGATTGATTCACCGTTGGTATTCCACATTACTTCAAGTGTGATGTCTTGGTTACCAGCAGGTTCGATGATTTTTGGTGTTTTCATCATTCGCTAACTTTATGAGTTTTAGCGGTTAAAGACGTTGATGGCCTCAGCAAGGACAAGAATGAGCTTTGCATCCTGTATGTGGAGCTCTTAGATCAATTTTCCGTTGAGAACCGCAATTCCAGCCCCAGAACTAATGGTAGCCTCGTAGGCAACAATTCTGTTTTAATAATAGAACAATATTTCATAGGATAGAACGTAATGAGTACTGCGTTAACCGATGTATTAATTAGTGAAGTAGGGCCCCGCGATGGTTTGCAATCGATTAAGTCCATCATGCCCACCTCTCAGAAGCACGCTTGGATTGATGCCTTATACCGTGCTGGTGTCCGCGAAATTGAGGTGGCATCATTTGTGCCGGCCAAGCTACTACCTCAAATGGCAGATGCTGCAGAAGTTGTGCAATATGCAAAAACACTTCCAGGTTTGACAGTAATGGCTTTGGTACCTAATTTAAGAGGAGCGCAAGCAGCTATTGAAGCAGGCGCTCATAAATTAACGATACCCGTTTCTGCAAGTGCTGCTCACTCATTAGCTAACGTGCGAAAAACCCGTGAGGAGATGATTGAAGAGGTCAAAAAAATTGTCGACTACCGAAATACCTTTGCACCTCAGGTAAAAATTGAAGCTGGTATCGCTACTGCATTTGGCTGCACCATACAAGGATTGGTTTCAGAGGATGATGTGATTTGGATGGCAGAGCAAGTGATTGCAGCAGGCGCTGATGAGTCTGGTTTATCTGACACCACTGGTTATGCAAATCCTGCCCAAATTAAAAGATTATTTAAACGACTGAAAGCGGCTATAGGCAATAAAGCGGGTGCAGCGCATCTTCACAATACGCGTGGACTTGGCTTGGCAAATTGTTTGGCTGCTTACGAAGAAGGCGTTACTGCTTTTGATTCTTCGATGGGTGGCTTGGGCGGTTGTCCATATGCTCCTGGTGCTTCGGGCAATGTGGTCACAGAGGACTTGGTATTTATGTTTGAGGCTATGGGAATTAAAACAGGAATCAATTTGGACTTACTATTCGAGGCACGTAAACCGTTACAGGCTGGCGTTCCAAATGAATCTTTATATGGTATGGTTCCGCAAGCAGGTACTCCGAAAGGATTTGTTCCGGCAAGTCAATGGAGTGATGTGTGAATAACAACAATGGACTTCCATATGAAGGCATACGCGTAGTTGAATTTACCCATATGGTGATGGGCCCCACCTGTGGAATGGTCTTGGCTGACTTAGGAGCTGAGGTGATTAAAGTGGAGCCAATTGAGGGTGATAAGACTAGAAATTTATTGGGATCCGGAGCGGGTTTTTTCCCAATGTTTAACCGCAATAAAAAAAGTATTGCGGTTGATATGAAATCTCCTGAGGGAATGGAGTTGATACGTAAGTTGATTGCTACTGCTGATGTGGTGAGTGAAAACTTTAAACCGAGCACCATGGCAAAGTTAGGCTTGGATTATGAGGCTTTGAAAAAGACGAATCCCAAACTCATTTACGTCTCACATAAAGGCTTCTTGCCTGGTCCTTATGATCACCGAACCGCCTTGGATGAAGTAGTGCAAATGATGGGTGGATTAGCTTATATGACTGGCCCAGAAGATAGGCC
>JABMMT010000014.1 GCA_013205155.1 Betaproteobacteria bacterium
AAGATTGAAATTGCCTCGTGGCGCAACATCATTCCCAATGTTTGGTCTTTACATATTCGTGATGCGCATTCCCCGATGTGTTTTACCAATGGCAAAGGAGCGACGAAGAAAAGTGCACTCGCGTCAGCTTTGGGCGAGTATATCGAGCGACTGAGCCATAACCATTTTTATGCCGGAACATTTTGGGGCGAAGATATCGCCAACAAAGCATTTGTTCATCACCCAGATGAGCGTTGGTTTAAGCCCACTGCGAATGATGACCTGCCATCAGAAATTCTAGATGAGCATTGCCTAAAAATATTTAATCCCGATGGTGATTTACACGGATCACATTTAATCGATACTAATTCTGGTAATGCAAAGCGCGGCATCTGTTCATTGCCGTATGCGCGTCAGTCAGATGGCAAGATCATTTATTTTCCATCTAACCTGGTTGAAAATCTTTATGTCAGCAATGGCATGAGTGCTGGCAATACCTTAGCTGAGGCACAGGTTCAATGCTTATCGGAAATTTTCGAGCGAGCCGTGAAGCGCGAAATCTTAGAGAGAGAATATGCCCTGCCGGATGTGCCCCAGCAGGTTCTTGAGAAATTTCCTAGCATTTTGGCCGGCATTCGGGGCTTAGAGGACCAAGGCTTTCCGGTTTTGGTTAAGGACGCATCCCTGGGCGGAGTCTATCCAGTGATGTGCGTTACTTTGATGAATCCTCGGACAGGAGGAGTGTTTGCATCATTTGGTGCGCACCCAAGTCTGGAGGTGGCGCTGGAGCGAAGCTTGACAGAGCTTCTTCAAGGGCGCAGCTTAGAAGGCCTGAATGATTTGCCCCCGCCTACTTTTGCAAGTGAAGCGCTGACTGAGCCAAATAATTTTGTTGAACATTTCATTGATTCGAGCGGCATTGTGTCATGGCGCTTTTTCAGCGCAAAATCAGATTACGATTTTGTTGAATGGGACTTTTCCAGCGAAGGCGAAAA
The DNA here is from genome assembly GCA_013205155.1 of Betaproteobacteria bacterium. Taxonomy (GTDB): domain Bacteria; phylum Pseudomonadota; class Gammaproteobacteria; order Burkholderiales; family Burkholderiaceae; genus Polynucleobacter. The sequence continues at coordinate 975 of JABMMT010000014.1, forward strand.
CTCTAATGCTAAAGAGGCTGCAACCTTGTTTAGCATTCTCAAGATAATGGGCAAAGAAGTGTATATGTCAACATATGATCAGCTGGGTGCAATCGCATGTAGGATCTTGGTCCCCGGTTATTCCGAGATTTATCCGATAGAAGATTTAATTTGGGATAACACTAACAAAGCATTGCTGTTCCGTGCCGATATCTTGAATTTACATTGTCTGGATGAGACTAGTCTAGCGGCGCTACTTGAGAGGCTGAAGAATAACGAACTAGACGATTATGGTGATGTTGCTACATTGATTGGTATCGAGTTTGATGAGAACACGCCTTGGGGTCAGCTGACGGTTTTAGAGTTGAAGATGTTGATTCATTTAGCCTTGACTCAACTCGCTGATGCGCATGAGCTGGTGGGTGCCCTCTTGCAATATAACGACAATACAGTCGAGCGGAAATTGTTTTATCAAGCCTTAAATGCGGTTTTAGAGATTGCTTTGGACGATGACTTAGAGCTAAGCGATTACCTAATGAATTTCCGTCGGATGTTTGGGGACGAAAGAATGGACGCCGTATTGGGCTCAGTGGATGGCAGCGTACGTTTCTATGGCTTGACCCCAACCAGTATCAAACTAGAGGGGCTTGATAGGCATCGCCGCCTACTCGATAGTTATAAAAAGCTTCATGCTGCACGTTCCAAGGCTGCAGCAATGACCGGTTAGCTATGGCTACTTCTAGTAACACTATGCCTCGAAATATAAAAGAGCTTGTCATTATTGGGGATGGCTTTACCGCTGCAGTGATGGTGATCCATCTCTTGCGTCGTGGTGTCGATCCTTCTGCGCTTGTATTGCTTGGCTCAGGGGAATTAGGTAAAGGGAGTGCATATAACTGCGTTAACCCATTTTTTCGTCTAAATGTCCGCGAAGACCTGCCCTCAGTTTTTTCTGAGGACCCATTGCATTTTGCAAGATGGGCAGAAATACATATTGATGATCCTGAGGCAAAAACTGATGCAGGCTATTTTTATCGACGCTCTGACTTTGGTCGCTACATGTCTGAGCTTGTGGCTAACGAAGCTGGCTCTGAGCAGATTGAACGAATTGCAGCAACAGCAACTAATTTATATAGATCTGACGAGCATTGGCATATTGAGATAAAGAATCACGACACGCTGGTCGCCAAAAAAATGATTATTGCAACCGGTAATCCGCCGCCAGTCTGGCCCTGCCATGTGACGAAAGATCAGCTTACAGATCTTTCGCGGCTCATAGAAAATCCATGGTCGGGTCATGAATTGACTAATATTGATGCACATGAAGAAATTATTTTGCTGGGTGGTGGGCTAACCGCTTTGGATGCGATTAATGTTCTGGTCGGTCAGGCACACCAGGGCATGATAAAAGTGATCAGCCCAAGAGCCACATTTCCGCCATCACAAGCGCTATGGCGTCGACAAAAAGAGCCAAAATGGCCACAAAAATTAACACCGGCTCAGCTGG
>JABMMT010000115.1 GCA_013205155.1 Betaproteobacteria bacterium
CACTTCTATACCAGCTAACTTCGCTGCATCTTTAGTTGCTTGGCGCTGCGCATCATCAAAATAGGCTGGCACAGTAATTACTGCACCAACAATGTCATCATTTACAGAATCTTCTGCTAGTTGACGCAAACGCGCCAGAATTTCAGCAGATACTTCAATCGGACTCTTATCTCCTGCGACTGTTCTCAGCTTGAGCATTCCTGGTTGATCAACAAAATCATAGGGAGCATTATCAAGATGTTCTACATCAATCAATCCACGGCCCATAAAACGCTTCACAGAAACAATAGTATTTTTAGGATCAATCACAATACTCTCGAGCGCTTCAAAACCAGCCTGAGTTCGGCCATTAGGTAGATAACGAATCACCGATGGAAGCAGTTCTCGCCCTTGAGCATCTGGAAGCACCTTTGGCAAGGCATCACGCACAATAGCAACTAAAGAATTTGTGGTTCCTAAGTCAATGCCTACTGCGATACGCCGTTGATGAGGTGCTAATGATTTACCGGGTTCCGAGATTTGCAGTAAGGCCATAAGAGATTCAGTTTAAAGCTAGACTAGTACCGAAATGGCATCATCAAGTTCAATAGCAAACTTGTCTATGAAGAGCAGACCACGAAGTAATTCAGCGGCGCGTGGATAGTTTTTAGCATGATCAATTGCCTGAGTAATCTCAGTCAGGATATCTTGCTTAGAGGCTTCGACCTCATCCATGAGTTTTTCTAAAGCCGGCAGATCCTCGGCTTGCTCATCTAAACTTTCCCGCCATTCCATCTGCTTCATGAGAAATGTAGCTGGCATAGCAGTATTGGTTTCAAGTTTTGCATCTACACCATGCTGATGGCAAATATATAAGCCCCGTTGCACAGGATTTTTGAGTGTTTGCAAGGCTGTATTTGCTAATGTAGCCATTTGCATGGCAAGACGTTGCTCTGTATCGCTGCCACGCGCATGGCGATCAGGATGAACTTCTTTTTGGATCGCTAGATAAGCCTGGTCAAGGGCAGCCAAATCGATTTTGAATTGCTGATTGAGTCCAAAGAAGCGAAAGTAATCGTCAGACGCGGAAGGATTCGCCACAACCACACTCATCTTTTACGTTTGGATTTTGAAACTTAAACCCTTCGTTCAAACCCTCACGTGCAAAGTCTACCTCTGTTCCATCCAAATAAGCCAAGCTCTTTGGATCAATAAATAATTTCACCCCATTGGACTCAAATACTTGATCTTCAGCCGCTGGCTCGTCCACATACTCCAATTGATAAGCTAAACCAGAGCAACCTGTAGTGCGAACCCCTAAACGCAAACCACACCCCTTGCCGCGCTTTTCTAAATTGCGGTTAACGTGTGCAGCTGCTTTATCAGTTAAGGTAATTGCCATAGTTTTACTCTACTTATTTCGCTGGATGTTTTTCTTTGTAATTTGCAACTGCAGCTTTAATGGCATCTTCGGCCAAGATAGAGCAGTGAATCTTTACGGGTGGCAAAGCTAACTCTTCAGCAATCAGAGAGTTCTTAATCTCTAAAGCTTGATCCAAAGTCTTACCCTTTACCCACTCAGTAACCAATGAGGAAGAGGCAATCGCTGAGCCGCAACCATAAGTCTTGAACTTGGCATCTTCAATTACGCCTTGATCATTTACGCGGATTTGTAATTTCATCACGTCGCCACAAGCAGGGGCGCCAACCATACCAGTACCTACACTGTCGTCGCCCTTCTCAAATGAGCCTACGTTGCGGGGGTTCTCGTAATGGTCGATTACTTTTTCACTATATGCCATGGTATTTCCTCGTTAGTCCTTCAAATTCTTAATGTGCTGCCCATTGAATCGTACTTAAGTCGACTCCGTCTTTAAACATTTCCCACAATGGTGAGAGCTCACGCAACTTCGCAATCTTTTCTTTTACTAAATTAATGGTGAAATCTACTTCTTCTACAGTCGTAAAACGACCAAGAGTAAAACGAATCGAGCTATGCGCCAATTCATCATTACGACCTAGAGCACGCAATACATAAGATGGTTCCAGGGATGCTGATGTGCAAGCGGATCCAGAGGAAATGGCTAATTCTTTCAGGGCCATTAACATCGATTCACCTTCAACATAGTTAAAGCTGATATTGAGGTTATGAGGAACACGGTGATCCATGTCACCGTTGACATATACCTCTTCGATATCCTTTAAGCCATTTAATAAACGATCGCGTAAGCCACGAATGCGTTTATTTCCCTCAGTCATCTCAATACGAGCGATACGGAAGGCCTCACCCATGCCAACAATTTGATGGACGGCTAGTGTTCCAGAGCGCATACCGCGCTCATGACCACCACCATGAATCTGAGCCTCAATCCGAATACGGGGCTTACGCCGCACAAATAATGCGCCAATGCCTTTTGGACCATAAGTCTTATGAGCAGAAAAACTCATCAGGTCAACTTTGATCTTCTCTAAATCGATCTCTACTTTACCGGTTGCTTGCGCGGCATCTACATGAAGAATCACACCACGTGAACGACATAATTCACCAATACGGGCAATGTCTTGCTCAACACCAATTTCATTATTGACATACATCACTGAAGTCAAAATCGTGCCAGGCTTCATTGCAGCTTCAAGCTGTGCAAAGTCAATCAAACCATTTGGTAACACATCCAAATAAGTCACTTCAAAACCTTCACGCTCTAGATCACGGCAAGTGTCTAAGGTTGCCTTGTGTTCGGTCTTCACAGTAATGATGTGATTACCACGCTCTTTATAAAAATGCGCCGCACCTTTTAATGCCAGATTGATACTTTCAGTCGCGCCACTAGTAAAGACAATCTCTCTTGGATCAGCATGAACCAGTAATGCGACTTCTGAACGCGCCCACTCAACCGCCTCTTCAGCAGCCCAGCCATAGG
>JABMMT010000116.1 GCA_013205155.1 Betaproteobacteria bacterium
CTCGACAGGAAGACCTTTAATTAAGTGGGACTGAATAATTTCTTCTACGTCTTCGGTATCTATTAAGGTATACCAAACGCCATCTGGATAAACCACCATGACAGGGCCATCAGCACAGCGATCTAAGCAACCCGCTTTATTGACGCGCACTTTTCCAGGCCCTGAAAGACCAAGCTGTTTGACCCTGCTCTTGGCATATTCAAACAAAGCAAATGCGTTATGGCGATCGCAACAGTCTTCGCCATTGCTGCGTTGGTTTAAGCAAAAAAATAAGTGGTGAGAAAAGCTCATAAAAAAATTATCTTCATTAATCCTTGGGTTTAAATTCTAAGGCACTACGAATCATCCAAATCAAAGCTAATGGCAACCATACCACTGAAACCCACTGCATTAATTCATTAAAGTGCAATAAGCGTCCTTGATGCCAATGTCTCAGTGTAAGAATGAAATAAGGATTATCCGGCAAGACATTGATTGCTATCGTTGCGCAGATCAAGCAACATAAAGCCAAGGAAAACTTCGTTCTTTGGCTTAAGCGCAATGCCCATCTCAATAGTAGGCTGGCCAAAAGCATTCCCCAAACGGCTCCTGCGGTTAACCACAAGAACCCGAGATCACCTCCAAATTGAAGTGCTGTAAACACCGTTTTAATCACAACGGTAAAGCACAATAAACCATTCAAAATACGCCATTGCGGGGCCTTAGTTCGCATACCCAAAGAAAGTAATAAGGCAACGCCCAACCAGCAAAGTACCGTAATAATGGTTTCCTGGGCAACATGATTGATGACGATGGTTCCCCAATCAATCGAAGCAAAAATGGTATGCCCCCAGACCCCAGTGCCAAGCCAAGAGCTTTGTGGATAAATTTGTGACCAAGGAAATAATAAAAATAGGGCGCAAGCGGCCCAGTTCAAACCAAACCATTGATCAAAGCGGCGGCGAATAGCGCTTCCTGACAGCCATTGAGGTCCCAAAGGAATGGCCAAGAGCCCACCTAGTAAGCCACCCAGAACATTGGCCCACCAGTCTATTTGGCTTGGAATTCTGGTGGGAAGCCATGATTGCAGGGTCTCAACGCTTAATGCCAGTAGGCCACATAAAGCGAGGGCAATTCCTAAGGCTACAAAATTGCGCCATCGAGGATAGGCGGCAAACACAATCAAAAATCCAAAGGGTATATAGGCCAGAATATTGACTAATACATCAAATGGCGTAATAAAACGGGGAGTCGGTGCATCTAACCAGGCCCATAGAGCAATTCCGTTATGAAAGTCAAAATCAAAGGGATTCAGGCTGACATAGACAATCAGAAGGGCATAACTTAAGCCCATAGCTCTAGCCAATGGCATGGCCTGTAGTGGCCATGCCAATTTACGGGGGCGCAGTTCTTCTTGATGCATTCCACAATTCTAGGTCAGACCTTTCTACAATGGTGAAATGACTGCTAACTGCATCCTTGAACGTGTTGCCGAAACCAAATCGACCAATGATGACCTTTTAGCTCGCTGGCGAGCCGGTGAACTGATTGATCCTGTTGCTCGAATCGCCCACAATCAAACGGCTGGCAAAGGCCGGTCAGGCAGAAAATGGCTTGCCAAACCTAAAGATTCAATCTGCTTTTCCCTCGCCTTTCCGTTTCGTAGAGGTCCCGCAGAATTAAGCGGTCTAAGCTTGCTAGTTGGTCTAGCCGTTATTACGGGAATTGCGCAGGCCTGCAGTCTCGATGAGGCTTCCCTTCACTCGCTTGGCTTGCGACTCAAATGGCCTAATGACTTATTGCTCAATAACGCTAAATTGGGCGGTATTTTGATTGAAGGGGGGCAAGCAAAGGTGGGTGAGCCAACCTGGATGGTGATTGGTATTGGCATCAACTTACGCAATGCCAAATCATTTGAAATGGATTTAGGCGATCAAGCTATGCAAAAAGTAGGTTCGCTAGACCAACTCATTCCTCCATCATCCTCACTGCCAGACAAGGAGTTTATTTGGCTCAAACTGATCGAATCCTTAGAGCGTTATCTTGCTGACTTTGACCAATCTGGATTTGCAGGCTACCAACACCAGTGGGAGTGTTGGGATGCTTATAGCGAACAGCATGTGTGCATTAGTAGTGCAAACAAAGATCCTATTGATGGAATCGCAAAAGGAATTGATGAATATGGCGCCTTACTCTTGCAGCAAGATCACCAAACGATTGCCATTCATGCGGGCGATGTTTCTTTAAGGGTTCAAGCATGAGTCTTTATTTGCTCTTTGACGTAGGCAATACTCGCCTTAAATGGGCGGCGGTTGAATCGTCTCAGCACCCATCCGATCGTCAAAAAAAATTATGGGCTTATTCAGGATCTATCAGCAGCAATGCTTTGGAGTCTGCAGAGGCACGAACCGAGCTAGCAGATTACATCGCTAAAACTTTACCAAAACCTAATGCTATTGCTTTTACCTGTGTTGCTGGCTCACAGGCCATGAGTAATGTTCAATCCCTTTTTCCACAATGGAGTGATCTCACATGGAAACAACTGAGTGGAGATAATTCATATACGGGTGTTCGCACCTTGTATCAAGATCCTAGTAAGCTAGGCGCAGATCGGTGGGCAGCAGTCATTGGTGCTCGCGCTTTATCCAAAACAAATACTCTGATTGTCAATGCTGGCACTGCCACCACGATTGATCTGTTGGGCGCCAATGGAGTACATTATGGTGGCTGGATTTTGCCGGGCCTTAGCCTTATGCAGCAAAGCCTCCATAGCCATACTGCACAACTGCCTTTAGCAGAGCGTCAAGACGCTCCGTTAGGCTTTGGTATTAATACGAATGATGCAATGATTAATGGATGTGATGCCGCACAAATCGGTGCAATCACACAAGCTATTCATTTCGCAAAAAAGATGAATAGCCCTATAGAAAAAATTTGGCTTGATGGCGGAAATGCCAAAGTCTTAGCCCAGATCATGGCGCAATTTGATATTCAATCTACCGTGTCAGTTGAAACGATCGAAGGGCTTGTGCTACGCGGCTCATGGGCGTGGTTGCTAGAGAATCTCTAAGAACGAATTTTTCCCAGTAGGCTTGTTGTTGAGCGCTCGTATAAAAATGGGATCGCAATCGCTTTGCCGCCCCAACTCTTAACTGCCTGGGTTTCTGCCAACACATCAATTTCGTAATCGCCACCCTTAACGTAAATATCTGGTCGGATTTTTTCAATCAGGCTTACTGGGGTTTGCTCAGTAAACAAGATCGTCATATC